>NZ_JALSKT010000001.1 GCF_026988655.1 Sulfurimonas sp.
TATTTTTGAGACATAAAAAATGCTACAAGATCCTCAATGCTCTTCTCATCAAGCCAATCATATGAAGGCATTGCTGAGACTCTATCACCTTTTTCATCAATATCATACCAAGAGAAAATCCTGTTTTCATCTTTTTCATAGCCAGGAACTAAAATGGCATTGGGGTTTATGATGGACTCTTTTAAGTACTCTTTAGTAGAATAGCCGCCGATATTTGAGAGATTTGGAGCCATAAATTTTGGGGCATTTTTTTGATTTGCATATATATGACATGCTGCACAATTTTCTTTCGCTAGTCTTTCTCCATTTCTAACATCACCTTTAGCCTCTTCACTCAACTCTCGCACGAGTTTATTTTTACTATCTTTTCCTTCAAGGTTTACCCCAATCCAAGGGCTTATAATCTTTGATGCCCCTCTATTTTTTTTATCACCATACCATATAGCAAAAGAGATAGGGAATTCTCCTTTGTCTATATTCAAATATTTAGACTTCAAGGGCATAGATATAGTCCCTCTCCAGAAACCTTTTTTATAAAGCATATGCATTTTGACATCTATATTTTTATCTTGTACTTCTCTAAAGTTTCTATATCCTTGCCCTATGTAAATCCTCTGAAGTTCACTACTTTGAGGCTTTTCATGCCTATTTTCTAAAAAGAAACCAAAAATTTGTTGGCTACTTTCATCTACATACTCAACAAACTCACTATTGCCAACCTGCTCACACCTTGGAAGTGTTACTTTATTATACATAACAATAACAGTTCGTCCTTTACTTCCCATCCCAATATATGGAAGCTTTTTAGCGTCATCAAACTGGATTGGTAGTTGTATGGCATAACCATCAGCATAAGATATAGGATCTATTTTTTCCTCTGGAGATTTTGAGTTATCTCTCCATTTTAATAGTATTGAAATATTTTTTCCATCATATATGGCTTTTACTTTTACTTTAGTAACACCCATATTTTGCTTGTTAATTTCATCTAGTTCTATAGTTATTTGTGGGTAAAGTAGTATGTTTTGATACCTAGCACTAAGCCAAGCTTTTGAAGTTGGTCCTATATCAGAAGTATTGCCAGGAACCTTTATGGCATTAATAGTGACTTGAGAAAAAATATGACTCAATAATAAACCACATAAAAGAGCAGTTTTCAACAAAATCTTTAGCACTTACTCATCTCCTACAAAAGAACTTTTGCTATTTTATAGCTTTATTACTTTGCTTTGTATAAATGTAGTATATTTGATAGATTTAAATTATGCAGGTAGAAGTAAAAAGGGGGCATAGCCCCCTTTTTTTATTTTAGTTATAGATTAGTATCTATATCTTAAAGATAAACGAATATCTGAAGCAGATTTTACTGCACCTGGTGTTGTATCAACATCCATAGGAGTACCTGTGCTACCAAAGAACATATCACTTCCTGTGTAGTCATAGTCTATATAAGTATATCTAAGCTGTGCCGTTAAATACTTTCCAACTACTGGTAAATTGTAATAAGCTTCATATGCACTACCTCTAGTTGCAAGTTTACTTCCTACTAAAGTATCTTCTCCATAAGTAAAGCTTCTCCAAAATTTACTTCCATGATTATATTCTAATCCCCATCTTGCATCTTCAACCATTAAACAAGGAAAATTAACTCCTATGTAAATAGAGTCTCCATATTCTTTATCTGCAGAGCCGAGCATCTCTGTTGCAGGGACTATATAACCAGTTGCTGGAACACCATACATTGGGTTTACAACGTTATGTGTACCTTTTGGATCAGTTTTGCTAAAAGCATAAGAAGCAAAAAATACAGTGTCATCCAAGAAGTCACTTATCTCATCGCCAATTCCATTAACTTGAAGTGATAATGCACCACCAGTCATATCACCAACATCTGTCATATTTACAAAATATGATCCTGTACCATCAAATGTAAAGTTAGCGCCCATCACATTCCAAGCTTGAAAATAATTAGCCATTACCTTATATTGACCATCATCATATGCCTGAAAAATAAATCCTGCTAAATCCATATTTGGAGAATCCCAACTACTCTGCACATAAGGTGTTTGTGTCATACTAGGAATAACATTTTGCATAACTGGATAGCCTGTAAAAGAAGGATACTTAGCATCAGCATTAGAGTTACCTCTACCTAAACAAATTTTAAAATACATTCCTGAAACACCTGCAAGCTTATCAAAATCAAATTTAAAACTAGCACCATCAAACTCCATATTTATATTATGTCCGATTGGTGAAGCTGGATGGCTATTATCTGCTCTTAAATTAGTCATAAAACCGTCAGTAGATGGACGACGACCAAAACTTACTGTATAAGGCATATCACCCATTTGTCCAAAATATAGAAAATAAGCTTCTCTAAGTCTTATATTTGCATCGCCACTTGGAGTCTGTGTTGCATACCAGTCCATATTTTGATAACCATTCATTGCAGGAGCACTATTACTGCCAAATGTTTTGTATACACTCAATGCACCCTTAAAAACTAAATTATCTACAGGTTGAGCTGCCATATTTAAAATAAGTTTATTTGTCCATAGTCCATTACTTGCATCATTAGCACCATTGATTTTATAGTCAACTATATCATATGCCGTTCTAAAATCAACACTCCACTTGATGTTATCTCCACCTGTATGTGCTTTTACTTCACCTATCTGTCTTTTAAGTGCATCGTAGTTCACTTTTGATTGAGCCTCTTTTAGTTCTG
>NZ_JALSKT010000002.1 GCF_026988655.1 Sulfurimonas sp.
ATACAAGCCTACATCTCACTTGTAAAAATCATCGCCCTCTCAAGCGCCATAATAACACTTGATGGAAAACCTCTTCGATTAAAAATAAACTCTCCACCATCTTCCTAATTTTTTTAAAACAAACAACAAACAAAACACCTAAATAAATAACGAATAAATATAGGAATATCTATGAACAAAACAATACAACTCTCACTTCTTAGTGTCGCTCTTTTGAGCCAACTCCATGCAAATGAAACAGTGCAACTAGCACCACTAAGCATAACATCAACAGCCATCGCAACAGATGAACTCAAATCTACAGATGCAGTAGAAGTATATACTGCCAAAGATATCGAAAAAGCACATGTACAAAATATTTATGAGTTTTTAAATCAACAAACATCAGTTATTAGCATGCCGAGTTACGGGAATCCATACTCACAGCTTATAGATATTCATGGATATGGAACAAGTAATGGAAATCAAAATGTTGTTATTACAGTCAATGGAAGAAAACTTAACAATATTGACAATGCGCCTCAACTACTTAGTTCAATCTCGCCTGCATCAATCAGTAAAATAGAGATTATCAAATCAAGCGGTATTGTTGTAGGTGGAGACGGAGCAAACGCAGCTGTTATTAACATCACAACAAAACAAACAAACGAAAAAGAAGTTTCATTTTATATGGGAAATTACGGTTTAGTTGATGGCTCTTTTTATGTTGGTCATACAGATGAAAAGTTTTCTATCTCCGCAAGTGCAGAAGCACAAAAATCTGATGGTATTCGTACGATTAATGCCGCGGGAGCAAAAGATGAAAATAAATTCTCAACAGGAACTTTCAACCTTAGTTACACTCCAACAGATACACTTGAGCTGCGTTTAGGTGCAAACTTTTCAAAAATAGATGTTATCTATGCAAGTTATCTCACAAAAGCACAATATGACAGTAATCCAAAACAACAAAGTACAAGTTTTTTTCCGGTCACGCATCAAAAATTAAATACATCATCTCTCAATGGAGGAATCACTTACTACATTTCTGATGCTCTTAGCCTCAATGTTGATACTTCACATGAATATAAAGATTCAGACTATATTCCTTCATATGGAATGTATGCCTATAATTACAATACAGCAAAAGCTTCTATAGATTATGAAACAAAAACAATGGCGCTTAGTATTGGCTATGATGGTTTCTTTGGAGACAGAAGACAAGCAGGAAGCAAAACGACCAAAAATAACAATGCACTGTTTGCAATGAGTCAGTTTTACCATGGTGCACATACATTCAAAGCAGGCTATAGAATTGAAAAAATATCTTACGCTTACATTACAAGTACTCAAAACCTCAAAGATGATGAGTTACTTCATGGAGCTGAGCTTGGATATAACTATACTTTAGATAATAAAAGTTCTCTTTTTGCAAACTATTCTCATTCGTATCAAGCTCCTGTCATTGATATGTTTTTTGCAACAACATATCCACCACCTACATATATTCCAACAACAGGATTTAATGGTTTTATAGACCCTATGCAAGCAAATAACTACACAATCGGCTATAACAATATTCAAAAAGATAATAAGTTTAAGATCTCTGCATATTATATTGATTTAAAAAATGAAATCTATCTTCACAAACCTGATTACAAAAATACAAACATCGACAAATCACATAAATATGGTGTAGATATCTATGACAAATATCTTATTTCTCAAGAAGTAAATATTGCCCTAAACTATAACTATGTTCAAGCTATTATTGATGAAGAAAAAGAGGGTACAGATGATTATGCAGGGAATGAACTTCCAGGTGTAAGTAACCACAACATCAAAGCAACCCTAAACTACCTTCCAAACAGATATGCAACCCTAGCTCTTACACAAGTTTATCGTTCAGAAGCGTATGCAGCTGATGACTTTAACAATAACTTTGCACAAAAACAAGATGCTTATAATTCAACTGACATCTCTGCAACCTATGCAAAAGACAATTGGGAAATTTTCGCTAAAATAAACAATCTGTTTAATCAAAAAAATGGTTTATGGATTGCCGATGATGCCATCTATCCTGTAAACTTTACAACAACAGGTTTTATTGGTTTAAAACTAAAATACTAAAGGTATAGCATGAGTGTAAAAATTCTCTTTCTGTTTTCATTTTTTATACTCAACCTTTGGGCGAATGAGAGAATTATCTCTCTTAGCCCCTCTATTACAGAAATCATCTATGGACTTGACAGAGGAGAGAGCTTAGTTGCTACGAGTAGCTATTCTTTGTATCCAAACGCAGCAAAAAAGCTCCCTATCATTGGTGGATATGAAAATCCAAACATTGAAAAAATCCTAAGCTATAAACCAACACTTGTCGTAGGACAAAGCTTCAACCAAAACACTTTAGACAGACTCAAACATTTTCATATTCAAACCTTAGCACTCAATCTCAAACAATTACACTCCATAGAAAAATCCATCCTCACTCTTGGTGCAAAGCTAAACGCAGTAAACAAAGCAAAAGAACTCACAAACAAGATAACAAACGCACTAACAAGCACACACAAACCTACGCATCCACATAGCGTCATGATAGTTTATGGTCTCAAAGAAGACTTACGAAGTGGCATCTATATCGCAGGAAACAATATCTTTTTTGATGATATCATTAAAGCCAGTGGCAACACAAATGCTTACACATCAGACCAAACGAACCAGCCTGTTTTAAATTATGAAAATGTTATAGCACTCAATCCTGATCAGATTATCATTTTACATTCACATGCTACTGAGCCAAATGTAAATGTCAAAAAAGCCTTACAAAATTGGTATAGTATTCCCACAAACGCAGCAAAAAACAAAAAAATAAGTGTTGTTGATGAGGATTATCTTCATATCCCATCACAAAGAGTCGCGCTCACCATACAACGGCTTTACAAGGAAATGAATGATTGAGCTAAAAAATCTTTCTTGTAGTTTTGAAGATAAAAGAGTTTTACAAAATATCTCTCTTACAATCGCGCAGCATCTGTGTATATTAGGAGCAAATGGTTCGGGAAAAAGCACACTGGCAAAAGCACTTTGTGGACTTGTCACTTATGAGGGTGATATTTTTCTTGATGAAAGAAGTATCAATAGTTTTTCACTTATAGAAAAAGCAAAAGCAATTGCCTATATTCCTGCAAAACTCGAAATTTATGATGCGCATATTAGCGTGCAAGATTTTATACTTCTCGGACGTTTTGCTTATAAAAAAAGCTTTTTTGAGTATGCACATAAAGATGTAGAGATGGTCAAAGAAACTTTAGAGTTTTTAAATATTTCACGCTTGAAGCACAACCTTTTAAATGAACTCAGCTCGGGTGAACAACAGTTAGTTTTAATAGCTCAAGCCCTTGTACAACAAAGCCAAATCATCATTTTTGATGAGCCTACTGCTAACCTTGACCCAAAAAATTCCAAAATTATTGCACAACATATCAAAGAACTCAAAAAAAATCACAACATCATTCTTATCACCCACGATCTGCATTTCGCAGCCTACATTGATTCACCGGTGGCTTTTATACAAGAGCATGCACTCCACTACTACGAAGATGATTTTTTTACTGATACAAGACTAGAAGAGCTTTATGGTGTTAGCTTTGATGGTTTGGCGGTGCAGTATGATTAGATTTTTTATCTGGTTTTTTCTTATTGGCATTTTTCTTCTTTCTGCTTTTATCGGTGCTGTAGACATTAGCCCTAAAGAGCTTTTAGATGCAGATTCACTTAGTAGCACAATTTTTTATGACTTACGAATCCCTAGAGTATTGTTTGGCTTTTTTGCAGGTGCTATTTTAGCTCTTAGTGGACTAGTGTTTCAAACACTTTTTCGCAATGCTTTGATGACACCTTATACCTTGGGTATTTCAAGTGGTGCGGTTTTAGGGGCAGGTATCGCCATAAAACTTGGACTCTCCACTCTTGCCTTTGGTATCGCTGCTGTAAGTGTTTTTGGTTTTGTAGGGGCTTTATTTACCGTCTTTTTACTCCTCTATCTTTCGCAGTTCTTACGCCAAACGCAGCAAACTTCTCTTTTGCTCTTAGGCATTGCCTTGTCACTTTTTTACACTTCACTTTTGATGATTATCTTCTATCTCGGCTCTGCTATACAAAACGATATGCTGATGCGTTTTACTATGGGCTCACTCTCCATCATAGGGTGGAAATATCCACTTATCCTCGGCATGGCTGCGTTTATACTCTTTTTGTTTAGTTATTTATATCGTTTTGAACTCCAGCTTTTAAGCATCTCGCAGGAGCAAGCACAGCTTAAAGGGGTCGATACAAAAAAAACTACACTCAGACTTCTCATCGTCACCTCTTTAGCTATTGGCATACTTGTCAGCATCAGTGGTCCTATCGGTTTTGTTGGGCTTATCGTTCCACATATGGTAGAAAAACTCTACCCTCAAATCATCAGTAAACGTATCCTAAAAACAAGCATATTCGGTGGTCTTTTTCTTGTAATGTGTGACACTATCTCAAGAGCCATCCAAACACAAAGTGAACTTCCCATAGGCATTATCACCGCACTCATCGGCGGTCCATTTTTCATCTATCTTATCGTAAAGGCAAAGTAATGAGTTACATATCATGGTTTAACGAACACGCAAACAAACACAAGGTTATCGTAGAGAAGTTAGTCGCAAAAGAGTATACAAAAGAGCAGATTATTGCGTATTTTGATTTTGAGTATATGGTTAAAAATGAGCCTGATTTTTGTCCTTTATATGCCGAACATAAAAAATGTCATGATATGGAATCACTCAACTGTTACCTTTGTGCTTGTCCAAACTTTCGATTTAAAGACAAGGGCATAGAAAAAGTTGAGGGCAAAACAAAGTACAGTTTTTGCGGCATAAACTCAAAAGATGGAAAAGTTGGAGTCTATGGGGACGCTATCCATCAGGACTGCTCAGCTTGTAGTGTTCCTCACCATAAAGACTATGTGAGTAAAAATTTTGGTCTTGATTGGAAAAAGATCATGAAAAAGGTCATCATTTCATAATACCTGCTATAATTTTTACCATCACAAAAATGGGAGACAATTATGTCACAAATTTCAAGACGCGGATTTCTAAAAAGCGCTATGGCTTATGGCTGGTTTTATCAACGAAAACTACAAA
>NZ_JALSKT010000003.1 GCF_026988655.1 Sulfurimonas sp.
GTCATCAAAACATTGACTATCATCATAAACTGCATACTCATACCAACCGCAGCCAGCGCAGCAACACTCACCGTTCCTACCATAAGCATATCTATAAGAACTTGTAAAATATCGACAAGATGTTTGAGCGCTGCGGGAAAAGCAAGTGAGAAGACTTTTTTAGTATCTCGTGAAATTATTTTTGAAAAAATTGTGCGACCTCGCTCATAACTTCTAGTAGTTCCTCTTTTGTAGCAAATTCAAGCACTTTTTTATCTCGTATATCCTCACCAGGTGGCGTATAATCAAAAACAAGTACGAAGTTAATAAACTTCACTTTCTCACCATAAAGATCAAACCATTCTAAGCTCATTTCAGCGACTTCTCCTTGCATATCTATAACCACTGCTCCATACAGTCGTGTTAAATTTTCTAAACTAATATCACCATCTTTTGATTTATAAATCATTCTATTTCATCCTTATTGAGACTTTTATTCATTCGTCCATTTTTCATCTTGACAAAAGCGAGTATTCCAAAAATAACACCAACACTTATGGAGATCACACCCCACAAATCTTCTTTTTCATATGCCATAACTATCCAGCACAAATCTGCAAATAAATAGATAAACACAGCTTGATATATTTTCCCTTTAAAGGTCAAAAATGCACCTATATTTAATAACAATCCACCTAAAACTGCAAAACTTATCATGAAATCTCTTTTATTTTTTCTGATTTTAGTACATAGTTATAATAAAATGCACCAACAAAAAAACCTGCACCCATTATAGCTGTTATCGCCTCCAAAGAAAATGAATGTGTCGCTAAAAACCCTATCATATATGATGTAAACGCAGCAGAAGACAAAAATAGCATATCATTGTATGCTACGATACGTCCATAGTATTTTTCTTCTATATTTTTTTGTAAAAGGGTGTAGCTATAGGACCACAATGTCGTGGTAAACAAGCCAACGATAACACTTGCAAAAAGCGAAAGATAAAAGTTGTGCATAACAAACGCCCAAAGCCAAATAGCTAAACCTTGCGCTATAAAAACATAAATTAGTCGTTTATTATTTATCCATTTTCCGATATAAATCGGCCCTATCACCAAACCTATGGCACGTGCGGAGTTTAAAAGTCCAAGAGCGAGGGAAGTGGCAATTATTGAAGCATAATATTTGTCAACCATAAGAGCAACTAAGGCATCAAACGCAGTAAGTCCTACAAAAGAGTGCACAAGCATCAAATGAAAGGCTTTTGGTGATTTTTTAAGATAAGAAAATGTCTCTTGCATCATAATGATGATGTTAGCCTCAATTTTTATCATTTCAACTTTGATTTGTAGGGTATAAAGAAGTCTAAACGCAGCTATAAATATCATTCCATCAAGTATAAACGCAGCTTTAATACCAAACAAATAAACAACAAAACCACTTATCGCCATACCTAAAGTATATGAGAGTGACCAGATAATAGAATGAAGTTCATTTGCAAGTTGTAGTTTACTCCCATGGAGTATTTTAGGCAGCAATGACATCTCAGTAGTAAAATAAAATGATGCAGCTGCCATTTTAAAAAAAATGAGCAAATATAAAAGCCATAAATCTGAATAGTCACTCACAAATACTAAAGTAAAAGTTGCAACTATTTCAACAATGATAAGACTTAACATTAGCCTCTTGGGATTCATTCTATCAATGATGGGGCCAGATAAAGGTGCCTGAATCACACCTGCCAAAAAATGCAACATTGCAACAAAAGCGACAATTTGAGCCGAAACATTCAACTCCAGTAAAAGTGTGTAAATAGCAATGTTGCTAAACCATGCACCAAAGTAAGAAATAAGCTGTATAGTTGAGAGTCGTCGCAGGACTTCTTCTTCTTTTAAAAGTTTGATATATGCTTTCATAAATGCAAGATTATCATAAATTTTGCATTTTTTATTAAAGTATTTTTTTTTCTTGTCGATTTTAGGTTTAAGAATTATACTTTTAACAAAGGAGTACGTCATGGATGGCATTGCAAATGTTGCTAGACAGCAACAATCACAAGTAAGTGCAGCAGAATCTCAAGGAAGAGTTCAAGAGCAGTCACAACAAGTTCAAAATACTGCCCAAACAAGAACAAAACAAACTGATTTAGTTAAAGAGATGCAAGATACTACAGCAAAAGCTGGCACAAAAATTGACTCACAAGAAAAAGTGGAAGATTTGGTAAAACAACTTAACGATGCACTAGCACCAATGAGTACAAATATTAAATTTGGTGTTGACAGTCAAGATGTCTTTTACGTCTCTGTAATTGAATCTGATACAAATAAGATGATACGTAGATTTCCGGCAGAACAAGCACATGATTTTTTACCAAAAATGCAAGAAGTTAGTGGAATATTATTTGATTCAAAAGGCTAAACTCATACTCTTTTGAAGCTTTTCTTTATTTATTTTTATCTTCTCTACTATATAGCTTTCACATAAGCAAATTCTCACTTACATTTAGGTACAATCGCGGTAATAATTTTACTATTAAGGTTTTTTATATGAAAAAAAATGTTAAAAAAGTTGTTTTAGCGTACTCTGGTGGACTAGATACCAGCGTAATCTTAAAATGGCTACAGGACGAATACAAGTGTGAAGTTGTAACTTTTACAGCTGATTTAGGTCAAGGTGAAGAGCTTGAACCTGCTCGAGTCAAGGCACTTGAATTTGGAATTAAACCTGAAAATATTTTCATCGATGACCTTCGTGAAGAGTTTGTAAAAGATTTTGTTTTCCCAATGTTTAGAGCAAATGCAATCTATGAAGGTGAATACCTCCTTGGTACTTCAATAGCACGTCCACTCATTGCAAAACGTCAAGCAGAAATTGCAAAACTAACTGGTGCAGATGGTGTTTCTCATGGTGCAACTGGAAAAGGAAATGACCAAGTACGTTTTGAGATGGGTTATCTAGGTCAAGACTCAACACTTACTATCATTGCTCCTTGGCGTGAATGGGATTTAAACTCTCGTGAAAAGCTTTTAGCTTACGCAGCTGAGCATGGAATCCAAATCGAGAAAAAAGGAAAAAAATCACCTTATTCAATGGATGCTAACCTTCTTCATATTTCTTATGAAGGTGGAATTTTAGAAGATCCTTCAGCTGAACCTGAAGAGTCAATGTGGTTATGGACAAACTCTCCCCAAACAGCTCCAGATGAAGCTGAGTATATAGAAATCACTTATAAAAATGGTGACCCAATCGCACTTAATGGTGAAGCATTAAGCCCAGCGACGATGCTCAAAACACTCAACGAAATTGGTGGTAAACATGGCATCGGACGTGTTGACATCGTTGAAAATCGTTTTGTAGGTATGAAAGCTCGTGGTTGTTATGAAACACCAGGTGGAACTATCATGCTTAAAGCACATAGAGCTATAGAGTCTATCACCCTCGACCGTGAAGCAGCACACCTTAAAGATGAGATGATGCCTCGTTATGCGAAGCTCATTTATAACGGTTTTTGGTTTGCGCCTGAGCGTGAAATGTTACAAGCTGCAATCGATCAAACACAAAAATGGGTAGAGGGAACAGTAAGACTAAAACTGTACAAAGGGAATGTTACAGTTGTTGGAAGAAGTTCTGATGTGTCACTTTTTAACCCAGAATATTCAACTTTTGAAGAAGATGAAGTCTATAACCAAAAAGATGCCGAAGGTTTTATTAAACTTAACGCATTGCGTTTTATCATAGAAGGTAAAGCAAGAAACAAGTTTAAAAACAAATAAAAAATAAAAGGAATAACAACATGAGTATAATCAAAATCGACATGAATTCACCAGAGTTTCAAGCTGAATTAGAAAAAACAATTAAATTTACAGATAAAGTAAATGCACAATTTGGTTGGGTATACAACCCTCAAGAAGAAGTAAATGAAGGCGTACAAATGGGTCTTGCAAGAAACAAGATGATGTACAAAAAAAGATTTTGTCCTTGTTTTATGGTTGAAGAAGTTGACGGAAAAGCAAAAAGCGTTGATGACAGAATTTGCCCTTGTAAACCTGCTATAGAAAAAGAGATACCAGAAGATGGTGTTTGTCACTGTGGTATCTTCTGTACACCGGAGTTTGCAGCAAAAAAGCGCGTTGAGCTTGGAATGGAAGAAGCTGCACACAACAATTCTCGTGGACTTTCAAAAGAAGAGTGTGAATTACTAGTAAACAAAGATGAACTTGATGGAGATGAGCTTATTTCACTTCTTGAAGCGAGAGAATTAGGGATGGTTAATTTTACACTTGTTGATGTACGTGAGCACATGGAATGGCAAATGGGTCACATCAAAGGTGCAGATAAGCTCGTTCCTACAAGTTCATTTTTTCAAACTTGGGAAGAAGCAAACTTAGGTAAAGATGAAAATATCATTGTTTACTGTCATGTTGGTAGTCGTTCTGCACATGTAGCGAGAATTCTTACAGATAATGGTTATACAAAAATCGGTAACCTTACAAATGGTATCGTTGCTTACCCGGGCGAAAAGGAAAGATAATTGAAAGTTCTTTTAATTAAAGATGTAAAAAGTTTAGGTAGTGCTGGTGAAGTAAAAGAAGTAAAACCTGGTTATGGTCAAAACTTTTTAATAAAAAAAGGTTTTGCAAAACCTGCTACTCCTGAAATTATCGCTGAGCATGAAGCAGAGTTAAAAAGATTAGCGGAGGAAGAAGCTGCTGAAATTGCAAGACTGACACAAACAGCAGAACAACTAGATAAAATCGAAGTGATTATCACTAAAAAAGTGGGCAATAATGGTCATCTTTTTGGTGCGATTACAAAAGATGAAGTGGCTACTGCACTGAAAGAACAGCATGGTATCGAAATAGATAAAAAACATATCACTGACAAAACTGCAATTAAAACAATTGGTGAACACGACCTTGACTTAAAACTCGGTCATGGTATCCATGCTAAACTGCATGTAGACGTTCAGGGAGAATAAATACTCATGTTTGATGCTACTACTATACTAGCCTATAAAGGTAAAAATAAAGCCGTTATCGGTGGTGACGGTCAAGTTACCTTTGGGGATAGCGTATTAAAGGGCAATGCAACTAAAATTCGAACATTACATCACGGTAAAATCCTTGCAGGTTTTGCCGGAAGTACTGCTGATGCTTTTAATCTATTTGATATGTTTGAAGAATTTTTAGAGAATAAAAAAGGGGATTTACTCAAGTCCGTTGTTGAGTTCTCTAAAGCATGGCGTAAAGACAAAGTACTACGCCGTCTTGAAGCTATGATGATAGTTCTAAACGCAGAACACATCTTCATCCTCACAGGAAATGGTGATGTTGTTGAGCCTGAAGATGGAGAGATAGCCTCTATCGGAAGTGGTGGGAATTTCGCTATTTCAGCAGCACGCGCACTTAAAAAACATGCTTCCCTAGATGAAGAAGACCTTGTAAAAGAGTCACTTCACATTGCTGCTGATTTATGTATATATACCAACCATAACATCAAAACACTCACACTCAATGGAGCCAAATAGTGAATTTAACACCTAAAGAAATTGTTGAATATCTAGACCAATATGTCATTTCTCAAAAAGATGCAAAAAAAACCATTGCACTTGCTCTTCGTACACGATACAGGAGAATGCAGCTCAATGATGAACTTAAAAATGAAATCACCCCGAAAAATATTCTCATGATAGGTTCTACTGGTGTAGGAAAAACCGAGATTTCTCGTCGTTTAGCTAAAATGATGAAAGTTCCATTTATAAAAGTTGAAGCGAGTAAATATACTGAAGTTGGTTTTGTTGGACGTGATGTCGAATCTATGATACGTGATTTAGTTGTTAACTCTATCTCCATTGTAAAAGCAGAACAAGAAGAAGCAAACAAAGAAAAAATAGACAACTACATTATAAATAAAATCACAGAAAAACTGCTCCCCCCTCTTCCCGCAGGAGCAAGCCAAAGTAAAAAAGATGACTACCAACGTTTACTCCAAGTAATGGAAAAACGTGTCGAGTCAGGTGAAATGGATGACAAAGTAATAGAGTTAGAACTTGAAAAACTCAATGTAGAGTTTAATGACACTAACCTACCTCCAGAGATGGCAAAAGTTCAAGAAAGTTTCTCTAAAGTTTTTGCCCAAATCAACAAAGAAGACAACAAAAAAGAGATGACTGTTAAAGATGCAAAAATACTTCTACGCCAAGAAGCAAGCGTGAAACTCCTAGATATGACAAGAGTAAATGCTGAAGCACTCCGTCGTGCTGAAAATGGTGGCATCATCTTTCTTGATGAAATTGATAAAATTGCTCTGAGTGAAAAGTCACAAGGAAGAAATGACCCTTCAAAAGAAGGTGTGCAAAGAGATTTACTTCCAATAGTTGAAGGAAGTAGTGTCTCCACAAAATATGGAACAATCAATACTGACCATATACTTTTTATCGCTGCTGGTGCATTTCATGTAAGTAAACCAAGTGACTTAATTCCAGAACTACAAGGGCGTTTTCCTTTACGTGTGGAATTAGAATCTTTAACTGAAGATACACTCTATCAAATCCTTACACAAACACATAACTCATTGCTTAAACAGTATGAGGCACTTTTAGGTGTTGAAGGTATGCAGCTAACATTTGAAGATGAGGCAGTAAAGGCCATTGCAAAACTCGCCCACCGTGCAAATGAAAATGCTGAAGATATTGGAGCGAGAAGATTGCATACTGTATTAGAGAGAATTCTTGAAGATATCAGTTTTCATGCTGATGAATACAAAGACAAAGAATTTATAGTAACAGCAGAGCTTGTACATGAAAAACTCGACGAAGCTGTCGAAGATGAAGATTTATCAAGATATATTTTATAGGACAACTCAATGACTAAAGCTGGTTTTGTTTCACTAATTGGACGCCCAAATGCAGGTAAAAGCACACTAATGAACTCACTTTTAGGTGAAAAAATTGCAATGGTTAGTCAAAAAGCCAATGCAACAAGAAAAAGATCAAATGCAATAGTTATGCATGATGATACACAAATAATTTTTGTTGACACTCCTGGTTTACATGAAAAAGAAAAAATTCTTAACCAATTTATGCTTGATGAAGCATTAAAAGCGATGGGCGACTGTGATCTCATTGTCTATTTAGCGCCCATAACAGACTCAACAGAACATTATGAGAAGTTTCTTAAAATAAATAATGGACGAGTCAAACATATCATAGTGCTCAGTAAAATAGATCAAGTCTCCAAAGACAAGCTTTTTAAAAGAATGGCAGCTTACAACCAATATGCAGAGCACTTTGAAGCACTTATTCCAGTTGCAATTCCTCGTAAAGTAGGTCATCAAGATTTACTCAATACAATTGCAAAAAATTTACCTGAATCTCCTTTTCTTTATGACCCAGAAGATTTAACAAGTGAGCTTGTTCGAGATATCTATGCTGGCTTTATTCGTGAAGGTATTTTTGAAAATGTAAGCGATGAAGTACCTTATGAATCTGATGTTATTATTGACTCTATCGAAGAAGAAAATTATATTGATAGAATTCACGCGACGATTATTATCGAAAAAGAATCTCAAAAAGGGATAATCATCGGAAAGAATGGAGACTCCATTAAACGAATAGGAAAATCTGCTAGAGAAAAAATAGAACGTTTGAGTGGTAAAAAAGCCTATCTTAACTTACAAGTCACAGTAAAAAAAGGCTGGACAAAAGATAAAAACTTTTTAAAAGAAATAGGATACGATAATGGCAAATAAAATGAAATTTATACTTCTTTTTGTATTCATGTCATCTTCTTTCAACTCTTTTCTTTTTGCTTCAGACAATGACATACTAACACACTACAGACTTAATGGCATTCAAGATATTGAAAAAAAACTTGACAAAGATTTAACAGGCAAAGGGTATTGGAAAAATTACCTTAAACATCAAGATACAAAATTTGGCTATCTTGAGACATATACAAATGTACTCACTTGTAATAAATCACAATCTGATTTAAGAGTATATGTCAAAGATGCTAACAATACTTACATATTAAAAAAAGAATACAGTGCATTTACAGGAAAATTTAAAGGTGATAAATCCAAAGAAGGTGATTTAAAAACACCTATAGGTGTCTATAATCTTGTAAAAAAACTCTCTAAAATAGATGAATTTTACGGTCCTTTAGCATTTGTTACTTCTTATCCAAACATTTATGATAAATATAATGGTAAAACTGGTAAAGGTATATGGATTCATGGTTTACCAGAGCATCAAGATAGAGATGAATTTACGAAGGGTTGTATCGCTATTGGAAATAAAAATATTGAGTGCTTAAATCGTGATCTTGATATTAAAAAAACACTTTTACTTATCAATGAAAAAAGTGATTATAAAAAAGCAACAAAAGAAGAAATAGCCCAAGTACTATCTGAACTTTACGCTTGGAAATATGCTTGGAAGTACAACAATCTTGATGATTATCTTAATTTTTATTCAGATAAATTCATTCGATTTGATGGAATGAATATGAAGCGTTTCAAAAGATATAAAAAAAGAATTTTTGCTAAAAAAGAGAAAAAAACAATTTTGTTTAAAAATTTATCTGTCATTCCTTACCCAGAACATAATGGCGTTTATAAAATAACTTTTGATGAAGCTTACCGTTCTAATAGTTTTTCATTTAATGGAAGAAAAACACTTATCATTGAGCTCATAAATGATAAAATGAACATAATTACTGAGAAATAGATGAAAAGCATATTTTATTTCTCTGTTTTTCTTCTATTTATCTCAAACCTAAACGCAGCTATCAACTTAATAAAAAAAGAAAACAATGACTCAAACACAACCTTACTTGTCATAGGTGGTATTCATGGAAATGAACCAGGTGGGTACTTTGCACCTGCTGTTTTGGCTACACATTATACTATTAAAACAAAAAACTTATGGATTGTACCAAATCTAAACCAAGAGAGTATCATCCATTTTACTCGTGGCATACATGGGGATATGAACCGAAAATTTTCCTATATAAAAAAGCATGATAAAGATAAAAAAATAGTTGAAGAAATCAAAAAAATCATACTTTCAAAAAATGTCTCTCTTGTTTTAAATCTTCATGATGGTCATGGCTTTTATCGTAAAGACAATGAAGGCAGTATTTTCAATCCAAATGCATGGGGTCAAACCTGCGTTATTGATCAATGTAGACTCAAAGAGTGTCAACAGTATGGCAACCTCAATGACATTGCTATAACAATTAAAGACAACATCAATAAAAAACTCTTACAAAAACACCACAGTTTTAATGTAAAAAACACTAAAACTAAATATGAAGACGAAGAAATGAAACTCTCACTTACATATTTTGCTGTGACACATAACAAACCAGCATTTGCAATTGAGACCAGTAAAAACTTATCTTCTCTTTCTCAAAAAGTCTTTTACCAACTAGTAGCGATTGAAGAATATATGAAAATTATGGGTATTGATTACTCAAGAGATTTTGATCTCAATCAAGATTCAATTGCAAAAATAATAAAAAGTTATGGAACATTAGAAATAAACCATAATATTTTGTTAAATTTATGTGATATCAAAAAATCTTTAAGCTACATTCCGATAAAATCAAAAAGTAACGAATTTAATTTTTCAAACCCATTAGGGGAGATCAGAAAGGTCAAGGGAAGATATTTAGTTTATATAGCCAATAAATTGCTTACTAGATTGAAACCTCAATATTTCAAACTTTCTGATAATTGTCAAGCAACTTATGAAATGGAAGTAGATGGAAAAAAAGTTTTAGCTCCAAAAGCTTCAGAAATTTTTGTAAATGATGATTTTAAAATTAGCAAAAGTAATAGTTACCGTGTAAATGTTATTGGGTTTTATAAAAAAGGGAAATCTGATGAGAGTGATATCAGAATATCTTACAGAGATTTAAACAAAAAATACTCTGTCGATAAACAAAAAAAAGTTTACAGGGTTGAGTTTTACAAGAAAAACAAATTTTGTTCCATGATAATGGTTCATTTTAAATAGGATTATAGTTAATGAGTACATCAACACAACAATCTTTTACTAGTGTGCTGTCAGTTAATCCATATACAGAGACTTATTTTAATGGAGTTTCTAGCTTCATTAGCGAATCTCTTAGCCCGGAATATTCAAAAGAGCAGTTCGTCATTTCATATCTTAATACAAAAGATTTTATCAATGCACAAATTGAAATAAGTAAAAATATTCCTGATGAAGACTTATATGATGCTATTAACAGTAAAGCATATGATGAGCTTGCTCTTGATCAAGCTGTAGAATATAAAATACAGTATATAGAGAACTTCAACATACTTGATGAAGAAAATAGACATTTTCATATATTCATCGTTGATCCCCTTGATATTACTAATACTTTTTCAAATGTCATAGAAAAAATTAAATACATTGATGTAATCATTCCTGCACCACTTTTAATTAAATCTATCTATGCTAAAGATATTATAGAAAGTACTGCTGTACATTGTTTTATTTATTTTCAAGAAAATGATGCTTTCATCACTATATATGGTAATAAGGAATTTATCTATACAAAATCTATTAAATACTCATTTATCGAAATGCATGAACGATTTTGTGAACTTTACGGTGAGCGTATAGATTATGATGATTTTTTACATTATTTTGCGAATGAAAATCTTCGAGATAGCACAAGTGACTATAAAGAATTTTTTATTCGTCTCTACAAAGAGCTTTTTGCAAATATAAACGACATCCTAACCTATGCAAAAAGAGCTTATGAAATAGAGAAGTTTGAACATATTTATATCGGTTCCGAGCAACAAACTGTTATGAAACTTCATGAAATGCTTGAGGTTGAGCTCAATGTAAAGTCGAGTGAGTTTGATTTTGATTATGGTTTTGAGACGAATGATACATATGTAGACCAGTTACATGCATTAATGCATTTATATAATACGATTCCAAAAGATGAAAAGTATGAATGTAACTTCACTGTGTACAAGCGTCCACCTAAATTTATAAGACGCGAAAGTGGAAAACTTATCATCTTGGTCTTGGCCGCATTTTCATTAGCTTTTGCGTATCCTATAACATATTGGGTATTGACTTATGCACAAGAGCTTCAAGAGGATTTACTCAAGCAAGAATATACAGAAGTACACACTAAGAAAATCACTAGAGAAGCAACAATTAAAAGTAAATTGGTTGATAAAGATAAGGTCATCACCCTGCTTGAAGAAGAAAAAAAAGAATATGTAGAGAAAAAGAACACTCTACTGAAGATTCATGAAGTTAAAGTTGATTATCCTATGAAAGCAAAACTGATAGCAACACTAACTAAGGATTTAAATAAATACAAAGTAAATGTTGAATCTGTAAATTACTCAGAACCAAATGGGGAGAAGATACTAAGCTTACATCTTGTTGCTAATAAAGATAGAAGTATTACGCTTTTAGTTGAATATCTCACAAAAGTTCATGCAAATAAGTTTGATTTTGATTTACAAGAAATTAAATATGATCCAGAAACTAGAAAGTACTTTAGTGAACTGAAGGTGAAAATATTATGAAAATAAATTACGAAGATTACTTACATGAATTAGACTTGGTATTTAAGAACAAAACAAAAAAAGATACTTATATGATATATGGCATCGTTGTCATGGGAATTTTTGCTTTTTCTTATCTCTTATTTTGGGATAGTTCATTTGAAGGTTTTGAAAAAACAAGAAAAAATGTTATCACCTTGCAAGAAAAGATTGATGTAGATAAAAAGTATCTACAATTAAATCCAGAATCTAAAATTACACAGCTTGAAAAAGAGATTGCTAAAATCAATCAAGAGGTAATTGCAAAAAAAGATACGAATGCGTATATTAAAAGTAAAATCGAAACAATTTCTTCTCTTATATATGATGAGCGTACATGGGGTGAGTACCTTGACTCAATATCCACCAATGCACAAACATATCATGTTAAACTTCTCAACTTAACAAATCAATACGCTCAAACAGAAAGTTCATTTGGGCATATTTTGGATATCTCAGTTCAATCAACTGCAAATTTCAACAATACCTTAAAGTTTATCAATTCTTTAGAGCAAAGTACCCTTGTTGTTGATATTCACAATTTTAATATAAAAGCTGAAGAGACTTTAAATACAGATTTAAACATTTCAGTTTGGGGGATTACATACTAATGAAAACTTTATACATTGCATTATTACTCATAGGTACCCTAAGCGCTAATGAACTCTCATGGGTTGATGAGCAAGTTGAAGCTATCAAACCTTCAAGACAGGGACTCAGTGACAAAGCAGCTTCAAAACTAAAAGATCCTTTCATTTTTTTAATCGTTAAAAAGGAAGATGTTAAAGGTAAAAAAACTCTTAAAAAAAGAGTAAGAAGATCCAATTATGTTAAAAAAACATACACAAGAAAATTTACACTCAAAGCCATCTTAAACAAGTCTGCCTTAATTAATGGTCGATGGTATAAAGAAGGTGACAAAGTTTATGGGTATAAACTGAAAATTATTGATCTAAACACTGTGCTTTTAAACAGAAGCAATAAAAAAATACTTCTCTCAACAAAGAGTAAAAGTAAAAACTTAAAATTTAAACATAAATAGGGATATCACATGAAAAATATACAAAAATCAGTTTATGCAACTGTCTTAACACTTATGTTATCAACAAATAGTTTTGCTGACTGTTCTTATGAACTTTTCAGTATTAGCTCTACTAAAAATACGAAGATAATGGACTTTGTGAACCAACTAAGTGATGAGTGTGCTTTTAGTGTTATTATAACTGATCCAAATGCAGAGAAGTTTCTCAATAAAAAATTGAACAAAACAAATCTAAAAAACCTCACTATCAACGAGGTCTTGGATATCATCTTAACTGAGAATAATTTAACATATACCCTAGAAAATAATCTTCTAAAAATTTCATATTTGACTACTCAAGTATTTAATATTGATTATATTTTATCACAAAGAAAAAGTTCCGGTAGCACAGATGTTACTCTTAGTTCGTCTTCTAATCTTCAGAACCAACAATTTGGGGGAGCAGGAGGATATGGAAGTGGTTCAATGGGTGGAGCGCAATCTAATGGACCTGCTGGAAACTTAGGTTCTTCTTCCATGGGTGGGAATTCAACTGCAGATACAGGAATAAAGATAGAAAGTAGTGATGAAGTTAAATTTTGGGAACAACTCGATGTTGAATTTCAAAAAGTTCTCAATCGCCCTCACGATACTTACAAAGCTACAGCACCTATAATAAATAAAAATGCAGGTCTAATAACAGTTACAGCGACATCTAAGCAACTCAAACGTTTTAAAGATTATCTACAAAGATTACAAGACAAGGTACAGCTTCAAGTACTTATTGATGTTCAACTCTTATCTGTAACAATGAGTGAAGGTAAAACTACGGGTATAGATTGGAAACAGCTCTATGCTCTTCAAAATGTTGAAGTAAGTTTACATCATTTACAAAATAAAAATGCTTCAACTTGGGATACACAAGATGGACAAGTCAACATTACTGAAACTGATATAGGAATGTCAGGTATTCCAGATGCAATCAACGGTGCAGCAAGTTTAGTCAGCATCAAGGCGGGTGGAAAGCTTAATGAAGTAATAAAATTCCTCAAAACACAAGGGGATGTAAACTCAATCTCTAATCCAAAAGTATTAACATTAAATAATCAGCCAGCACTTATTACTGCTGGAACAGAATACTTTTATCAAATTAAATCTTCAACGAATCAACAAGGGAGTGGTGGTGGACTCGCAGCTACCACTCAAAACAACCTTGTTCAATCTGTATTTGCTGGTGTACTACTAACAATTACTCCAGAAATTTCTGATGATAACACGATTACATTAAAAATTAACCCATCTTTATCTGAAACTACAACTGACATTTCTCAAACTGTCAATACAGGTCGTGAAATGCCTCCAGATTTAAATCGTCGTCAACTTTCATCTGTAGTAACTGTCAAAGATGGAAATAGAATTATTTTAGGTGGTCTTATAAACACTAAAAATAGCACTCAATCAAATAAAGTTCCTTTGCTTGGAGATATTCCAGTAATTAGTTACTTATTTAAATATGAAGAAGCAGTCAAAGAAACACAAGAACTTGTAATAATTATTGAGCCTCATATTATTCATAAAGAAAAAAATTCAGTATCTCTTTCTGAATTAGGATATAAAGGTTTAAGCAACGATTTAATCACTGCAGAACTTTCAGCACACAAGAAACTAGATAGTGAAACAAAATAAGGTATTAAATTAATGGACAGTATTTATGAAAATTCTAGAGATGCTTTTTTAGATACTGTAAATTCTAAGGATTATGTGCAACTTGATAAGGTTTCAACTATCTACCAATCTTTAAAAGACTCTATTAAAAAGCCTTTAAAGATGATTTTATTGTATGGAAAACCGGGAACTGGGAAAAGTATGTTCTTAAATAAACTTTACAATGACTTAGCTCCATTACAAAATATCTTTTTGTATAAAACACCAATTTTAGATGAAGAAGAGTTTTATAAACTTCTTGCACAAGACTTGTTTGATACAAAATATAGTGGAGGACTAAACTTCACTCAATTTATGAAAGTTGTTTCTAGTAAAAAAAGTGAAGACATTCCTATTGTACTTTTAGACGAAGCGCAATTATATCCTGAGGTACTGATGGAAAAAATTAGACTTTTATCTGATACACGTGCACTCAAATTTGTCATCACACTTCATAAGACAGAAAAAGAAGATATTATTGCAAAAGAACACTTTCAAACTCGTATTTGGGAAACAATCGAGCTAGAAAATTCATCTCAAAATGAACTAAAGATTTACATACAAAAAAAATTACTCAAAGTTAACTGTTTTGATACAGCAAATATGTTCCAAGACAATACTATTAAAAAAATTTATAAGCTAACAAAAGGAAATTATAGGGACACAAACAAACTTCTTTATACTATATTTGATATTTATGCTGCATATGAAGAAAATGACAAGCTTCCAAGGATGGATAAAATTCCAAATAAGTTTATTGAAATGGCTGCAATATATTCAGGACTCATTGATGCATAATCTACACGACCTTGAAAAACGTTGGTTACGTTATAAAATCAAATCATTCATTCCCTACATATTACTCTTTATTGTTACCATAAGCATATTTATCTTTTATCAATTCCGCTCTAGTTTTACTATCACTCCAACAAATAAGATAAAAAATATAGCTGAAAA
This sequence comes from Sulfurimonas sp., assembly GCF_026988655.1. GTDB lineage: Bacteria > Campylobacterota > Campylobacteria > Campylobacterales > Sulfurimonadaceae > Sulfurimonas. Next base: position 15,251 of record NZ_JALSKT010000003.1, read on the forward strand.
AAATGTATCTTCTACAACTAAAATAGATATAAATAAAACAAAACAGATACAACAGTATCAAAGTAAACCTAGTAAGATAATTAGTAAAGAAGCAAATAGTACAAATGAAAATCTAAAGCTAAAACTCAAACCATCTATGGACTTTATCCAAAATTTAGAATTATCAGATGATATGCAACAGCACAAAACTACAACAATAAATACAAACAAGTCGCCTAGAGCCATAGAAAAAAAAGTTCCTACACACAAGGCAAAAGTACAGCATCTTCCTAAAAAAGTTCAAAAACAAGATGAGCAAACAAAACTAATTATAAAAAGAGAAGAAACACAAAATGATTTGCAAGAAATTATAAAAAGATTTAAAAACAACAAAAATCCTGCTCTTAGCTTGTTTATAGCAAAAAAATATTATGAGATTGGAAATTACTCTCAATCTTATAATTATGCATTAATTACTAATGAGTTAAATAAGGACATAGAAAAAAGCTGGATTATTTTTGCTAAATCACTTGTTAAACTCAACAAAAAAGAGGATGCAATTAAAATGTTAAAAAATTATATCAACTATTCTCACTCGAGTAATGCGACAATTCTTTTAAATGATATCAGAACTGGAAAATTCAAATGAAACTGATTTTACTTTTTTTTCTTCTTACCAGCCTACATGCAAGCACGAAGCAAAAAATGTTTAAACTCTACCAAAATGAAGAGTATGACAGAGCGTGTACCTTAGGGTTTAACTATTTTACAAAGAACAGGAAAGACGAACAATTTCTTTCACTTTATGGTTTTTCATGCTTAAAATCTGACTATATAAATAGACTTGCACAACCTGTAGCAAGGCTGAAATTTTCGCAAGAAGCAAGATCTAATGCAGCTTATTTTTCAGTAATATTAATGCAAAAAAAACTTTTATACCATTCAATACTAGATGGTTATGATCTATCTTCATTTACCTTCCCTTCAACTGACTATGTACTTTCCAAAGTATTTGATCTTTATGCAAAACTGGGTAAACATGACAAAAAATCTTTTTATATTTTCAAAGATCCAAACGACACAAAGTTAATGTACAAACTTTATATCACAAAAGACTACAAAATTAATAAAATGATTATTGAAGAATATTATGATACAATCAAAATAAAACGCCATATATATTGGTAAAGGAGTGTTATAGTGGATAGAATTACAACTGATTTACTTAATAATGGCTCCATAATGAAGGGACAAGTATCTAGGCTCCTCGCTAAAGGTATAAGTGAGAACCTTATACTAAGAGATATCACATTGTCTGGCTTTATGACTATGGATCGCCTTGTACGTTTTATTGTCCAACAAGTTAGAGATGGTGTTTACAAACTTTCTATTATTGACAACTATGACTATATTCCTGAAAAAGCCGTCTTAGAAAAACTTGCTACAGAATTAAACCTAATGTTTGTTGATTTAGATTCTATAGATATGGATTATAACCTTACAAGTATGGTACCCTTAGCACAACTGCAAAAGCATAATGCCATTCCTATCTCTCAAGATGATATGAGTGTTACAGTTGCATTTAATGATCCTCTTGATATAGATGCGCAAGAAGCAATTCAACGCTTATTTCCAAAAAAAATCTTAAAAATAGCACTTGCAACAAAAAAACAAATTTCTAACTATCTTTATAAAATTGGGCTAAAAGACAGTGTTAAAGGACTTATAAATAAAATACGAGATGAATTAAATTCTATCTCTTCAATAGAAGAGCAACAAGAGGCTTCTTCTATTCTTTTACTTATTGATGTTATCTTAAAAACTTGTATCAATGGTCGTGCAAGTGATATTCACGTAGAACCAACTGAAAAAAACTGTGTAGTTCGTGGCCGTGTAGATGGAAAACTGAGTGAGATGTTTATTTTTGAAAAAGAAATTTATCCACCTTTAGCCTCAAGATTAAAACTTCTTGCCAACCTTGATATAGCTGAAAAAAGAAAACCACAAGATGGGCGTTTCTCTACTGCTGTGGGTTCACGTGAATTTGACTTTCGTATTTCTACTTTGCCTATACTCTACGGTGAGTCTATCGTTATGCGTGTACTTGACAAGCAAAAAGCTCTTGTTAGGCTTGAAGATGCTGGTATGGATAGTGCGAGCTATCAAAAGCTATTAAAAGGTCTTCAAGCTCCTTACGGTATCATTTTAGTTACTGGTCCTACAGGATCTGGTAAAACTACAACTTTGTATGGAGCTTTGAACGAACTAAGAAATATAGAAGACAAAGTTATTACCGTTGAAGACCCTGTTGAGTATAGAATGAATCTTATTCAGCAAGTACAAGTAAATGCAAAAGTTGGTCTCAGTTTTGCAGATGCACTACGATCAATTCTTCGTCAAGATCCAGATAAAATTATGATTGGGGAAATTCGTGATCAAGAAACGCTTGAAATAGCTATTAAAGCGGCTCTTACTGGGCATATGGTTATCTCGACGCTGCATACAAATGATTCTATAAGTGCTATTCCACGTATGGCCGATATGGGAATTGAGCACTATCTTATCAGTGGGGCCTTAGTAGTTATTCAAGCACAACGTCTTGTTCGAAAGATATGTGTTCACTGTAAGGTTGAAGATGAACTCTCAGCTTCTGTATTAGAAGAAGTGAGTGAATCCATACCAGAGGGTACAGTTTTTTACAAAGGGAAAGGTTGTCGAGAATGTGGGGGAACTGGTTATATGGGACGAGAAATGATATGTGAAGTTTTAAACATATCTGAGGAATTATCTTCTCTCATTGCTAAAGGTGCTTCTAAAGAGCAAATGCTGACTCAGGCAAAAAAAGAAGGTTTTATACCTATCTATCAAAATGGAATTCAAAAAGCTATTGATGGGATAACTAGTATCGAAGAGATATTAAAGGTGGCAAAAGGATGAAGTACTTTATAGCAACGGTTTTAACCAAAGGGAAAAAAGAAGAGATAGGCTTATATGCGCAAGATAGAAAAGAGGCAAATAAATTTGCCAAATTAAAGTTTACTGGCATTATTATCAAAGTTGTAGAGGCACAAGAGCCTCTAGATGCACAGCTAAAAAGATTTAAAGCCAATCTTCTCTCAAACATTAAAAAAAGAAAAATCAAGCCTGATGCACTCATCGCTGCTATTCGACAACTTGCAGTTATGACAAATGCTGGTATTTCCATCCATGATTCGCTTACTGAAATAGCGGATGCCACAACAGATGAAGCCTTAAAAACAGTCTTCTCCAAAGTAGCAGATGACATTAACTCTGGACTTTCACTCTCGGCTTCAATGGAAAATTTTCGCTTTGAACTGGGAAACCTTACTATTGCGATGGTACAACTCGGTGAAAAAACAGGTAACTTAGATGAAGCACTCTACTCTCTAGCTGATATGCTTGAAGAGATTCGTGCAAATATTATCAAATTTAAAAAAGCTATGGCATATCCAAGAAATGTAATGATTGCAATGGCCATTGCCTTTACAATTCTTATATCTTATGTTGTTCCTCAATTTAAAGCTATATTTGAAGAACTACATGCTAACTTGCCCCTACCGACTATTATTCTCCTAAAACTAGAATACCTTTTTAATAATTTTGGTCCTTATGTCCTAGCAGCAATCTTTTTAGCTTATGTAGTCTTTAAGCATCTCATTAATAACTACGAACATATTCGATATAATTGGCACAAATTTCTCTTACGTGTTTATCTTATTAATAATATTATCAAATTTGCAACACTCAGTAGATTTACTCTAGTATTCTCAGAACTTATTCGCGCAGGTATTCCTATTGCTGAAGCACTTGATACTTCTATTGGAATGATTGATAATTTACCACTCAAGAAAAAGCTACTCTCCGTAAGGTTGACAGTCGAGAAAGGTGGAACACTAAACAAAGGTTTAGAAGAAACAAAACTATTTGAAAATATGATTATTCAGATGATTCGTGCAGGTGAAGATAGTGGTACACTCGATACCATGATAAAAAAAGTTGCAGAATACTACAAAATGCGTTTTGATGCTATTATTGATGGTCTGAGTGAAGCTATAGAGCCTATCATGCTCCTTATCATCGCTTCGATGGTTATCTTATTGGCACTTGGTATCTTCTTACCAATGTGGGATATGGGTAACGCTGTTCAAGGAAGAACGTAGTTTAAAAACTACTCTTCTTCTATCTCAACAAGACGAATGACTTTGCCGAGAAATTTTTTCATATCTTCTTCTGCTGCTCTGAGCGTATATGTGACTTTATCACCAAAAAACTTATCTACTACGACAATGTCAAAGGCTTGACACTCATAATCTATAAACCTTGCATCAGTGTAATTAAAAACTATCTTTTTTGTTAACTCTTTTTTATACTCAAACAATTGAGCTTGTTTCACAACAAGATTAACAGCATCACTGTACGCTCGAACAAGTCCGCCAGTACCAAGCTTTGTTCCACCAAAATAACGAACAATGATAACAGCTGCGTTTACAAGCTCATGACCTTGGAGTACCATCAAAGAAGGCTTTCCCGAAGTACCACTTGGCTCACCATCATCACTAGAGTGTTCTACTATTTGATTGTATTCATTAAGATATCTAAACGCAGTAACAAAGTGTCTTGCTTTTGGGTGCAGTTGTTGTAAAGATTCAAGAGTTTTTTTATACATAGAATGAGGAACGAGGTGAGCTATGAACTTTGACTGCTTCACCTCAAGAGTATCAACAAACTCTTCTTTAATATAGAACATAAATTATGCTAAATTTGTATAAACTTTTTGCACATCCTCATCATCTTCAAGTCTTTCAAGTATTTTATCTACATCAGCTTGTTCTTCTTGCGAAATTTGAATCGGTGTGTTTGCAATTCTCTCCAAAGTAGCTTTTGTAATCTCGATACCCATCCCTTCTATAGCCTCGTGTAGTGTACCAAAACTTGTATACTCACCAGTAACCAAACAGATTCCATTTTCTGCTTCTATCTCTTCAAGACCAGCATCAATGAGTTCAAGCTCCATCTCTTCAAGGTCTACATCATCAGCAATAGGAAACTCAAAAAGAGCTTTGCGTGAGAACATAAAATCTAAAGAACCATTTGTTAAAAGTTCCCCTCCATTTTTTGTCAATGTACTTTTCACATTTGCTACAGTTCTTGTATTGTTATCCGTTGCACATTCTATAAAAAGAAGCGTTCCATGAGGAGCTTTTCCCTCAAAATTAACTTCTTTCATATCTGCTAAATCTTTTGCAGCAGCACGTTTGATGGCAGCTTCAATATTATCTTTAGGCATATTTTCAGATTTAGCATTCAAGATAGCCGTACGAAGCTTAGCATTAGAGTCTGGATCCATTCCACCCTCTTTTGCTGCCATAGTAATCACTTTTCCAAGCTTTGGAAACAACTTAGACATTGCGCCCCATCTTTTTAACTTTGATGCTTTTCTATACTCAAATGCTCTACCCATAAAAATATTCCTTTTTAATTTTTGAAATTATACCATTTAGATGTATAATACCACATAAGGAATAAGAATGAAACTCGGATTTAGGATAAAACATTACTTTTATAATGCTTTTAGAGAGATATTTGTACACCATCATGGCTCTCTAACTTTCCGTGCAAAACTTTTTTCACTCATCATTGCAGCTAATGATCATACAAAAATTGACAATTTTATTTTAGTGAAAAAGCTTGGACTTCAAATATACAAAGAAGATGAAGAAAGAGCAAATCTTCTCTTACTCTCAACAAAAGAACTTGTTCAAAAAATAAAAGAAAAAAATGATTTGGATATAGACTCTTTGATACTCAGAATACAAAACGAATTAAAAGTAGTTCCCAGATATGCACACAAAATCGACATTGATGCACTGAAACTTTTTTTAGAACATTCAGACAATGAAGATACTCTGTTATACCAGAAAAATATCATAGAGTTTTTAGAAAAACTAAAAAACGAAACACTTACTAAAAAATAAAGGCAAAATAATGGACTTACAAACAAAAGCACTCCACGCAGGATATGTAAAAGACTCACAAGGGACAATGGCAGTTCCTATTTACCAAACAACAGCATACGAATTTAGAGATGTAGAACATGCAGCCAACCTTTTTTCACTGAAAGAACTAGGAAATATCTACACGCGATTAAACAACCCAACAACTGATGTGTTTGAAAAACGTTTTGCTGAACTTGAAGGTGGAGAAGCAGCAATCGCTACTGCAAGTGGTATGAGTGCCATATTTTTTGCCATCGTAAACGCAGCAGAAGCTGGGGACAATATCATATGCGCAAAACAGCTCTATGGTGGGAGCCTAACACTCAATACACACACACTCAAACGTTTTGGCATCGAGGCACGCTTTTTTGATGTTCATAAACCACAAGAGATCGAAAAACTAATCGATGACAAAACAAAAGTTATCTTTTTTGAATCCCTTACAAATCCAAGTATTGATGTCGCTGACATTGAAGCTATCACCGCTGTAGCCAATAAATACAATATTTTAACAGTAGTTGACAATACCGTTGCCACACCTGTTCTTTGTCGTCCATTTGAATTTGGCGCAGACATCACAGTACATAGTGCGAGTAAATATACAACAGGGCAAGGTTTAGCCATTGGTGGTATCATGGTTGAGCGCAAAAATTTACTAGAAAAACTAAAAAACAATGACCGCTATGCTCAGTTCAATGAAGCAGATGCTTCTTATCACGGGCTTGTTTATAGTGAAGTCGGCTTGCCTCCTTATACTTTACGTACACGTCTTTCTCTCCTTCGTGATTTAGGTGCTGTTGTTTCTCCTTTTAATTCATGGCTATTTATTCAAGGCACTGAAACCCTTTCTTTACGAATGAAAGAACACTCTAAAAATGCTTTAATGCTAGCAGAATTTTTAGAATCTCATCCAAAAGTAAAAAAGGTAAACTATCCAGGATTAAAAAGTAATCCAAACTTTAAAAATGCACAAAAATACTTCCAAGACGGCTTATGTAGTGGGCTTTTAAGCTTTGAAGTTGGCTCCCTTCAAGAAGCTGAAAAAATTGTAAATGCGACAAAGCTATACTCTTTAGTTGTTAACATTGGTGATTCAAAATCCATCATCACTCATCCAGCTTCAACCACACACCAACAGCTCTCACATGAAGAGCTTGTTGCTTGTGGTGTTCCTGAGGGACTTATTAGAATCTCTTGTGGACTTGAGAGTGCTAAGGATCTTATTGAAGACATCCAACAAGCACTTGAAGCATAATTAAGACTCTTTTGATAAAATGTCACTTATTATTTTTGGAGAGTTACCAACTTGTCTTTAAACCTGCAAACACATAGCGAACACTTTACTAATCCACTCTATTTAGAGAGTGGACGTATTTTAGAACCTTATGATATTTCTTATGAGACCTATGGAACACTCAATGAAGAAAAGAGTAATGTTGTAGTTGTTTGTCATGCACTCACTGGTTCACACCATGCAGCTGGAACATATGAAGATGAGAATAAGCCTGGTTGGTGGAATGGTTTTATCGGACCAAAAAAAGCCATAGATACAGACAAGTATTTCGTAATTTGCTCTAATGTCATAGGCAGTTGTTTTGGTTCTACTGGACCTATGAGCCCACAACATCCTCATCATGAGCCATACCGTTATAAGTTTCCTGTTGTCAGCATCAAAGATATGGTCAAAGCACAACGCATCCTCTTTGATAGACTTGACATCCATAGAGTACATGCCATCGTTGGTGCCTCTATGGGCGGTATGCAAGCACTGCAATTTGCCATTCATTATCCAAACTTTGCCAATAAAATTATCTCCATGGCAGCAACCCATGCAACACAACCTTGGGCTATTGCTTTTAACAAAGTAGCACAAGAGTCTATCCTTAACGATCCTGATTTTAAACAAGGGTATTACGACCCAGAGCTCATAAAAGAGCAAGGGCTTTCAGGCATGGCAGTCGGTCGTATGGCAGGACACATCAGCTTTTTATCTCATGAATCTATGCGTGAAAAATTTGCTAGAGACTACAAACTCACAGACGGATTATATGAACTCTTTGGAAAGTTTCAAGTCGAATCTTATTTAGAATACAATGGCTATAACTTTACAAAATGGTTTGACCCACTCTCTTATCTTTATATCACGAAGGCTATAAATATTTATGATTTAGCCCGTGGCTTTGACTCATTAGCAGAAGCACTCAAACGAGTAACGGCAGAGCTTCATCTTATCAGTTTCAAAAATGATTTATTATTTAAAAATTTTGAAATGAAAGAAATTGCACAAGAGTTAGATAAAATAAAGTACACAAACTACAACTACTTTGATGTCGATAGTGACTATGGTCATGATGCTTTTTTAGTTGAACTTGATAAATTTGAAGATTATGTAAAGGATGCATTAAATGGCTAAAGAAAAATTTGAAACAAAACTTGAGGGTGTAAAAAAAATACTTGAAACACTCATGAATCCTGAAATTACACTTGAAGAGAGTGTAAAGGCTTATGAAAAAGGGATGAAAGAACTCAAAGATGCACAAAAAATGCTCGAAGATGCGCAACTAAAAATCCAAAACATAAAAACAGGTCAATGATAGCCGCAGTACTACAGCTCAATGCCCAAGGGATGAGTTCAACGAAACTTTACAACTATATTCGTATAGCAAGTAAAAAAAATGTAAAAGTACTTGTTCTTGGTGAATATGTCCTCAACCCATTTTTTAAAGAATTACAGCAAATGTCTCTAAGTATGATAAAAGAGCAAGCTTCTCACCAAATTAAAGTACTCAAAGAGCTTTCTTCCACTTACAACATGACGATAATTGCACCTTTGGTCATGGTAAAAAAAGCAAATGTATATAAATGTATAGCAAAGTTTGCACCCTCTTCTACTGCATACTATCAACAACAAATTCTCATTAACTACACACATTGGAATGAAGAAAAATACTTTTCAAACGCAGTAAAAGAACTAACAACACCCATGATTTTTAAAGTCGATGGTTTTAAATTTGCAGTTATTAGTGGATTTGAACTTCATTTTGATGAAATTTTTGCTAAACTTAGAAACAAAAATGTTGACTGTATTTTAGTTCCAAGTGTTGCTACATTTGAATCGTATGAGCGTTGGAAAGCGCTTTGTATGAGCCGAGCTTTTACTCATAGTTGTTATTTACTTCGGGCAAATAGAATTGGGGAGTACCAAGGTAAGGATACTACGTGGAGTTTTTATGGAGATTCTTTTTTAGCTTCTCCAAACGCAGAACTTTTAACACACTTAGGCAATAAAGAAGAACTGATGATAGTTGATATGAGTCACACTGATGTTGTTCACGCTAGAAGAGCATGGGGCTTTAAAGAAGCCATAAACAAAAGGAAAAAGTTATGATGCAATATTTTCACCGTCAAGTTCAGCTCTGGGGCGAGCAAACACAGCAACAGCTTCAACATAAAAAGATAGTAATCATCGGAGCAGGAGGACTTGGTTCTTCTCTTGCTTTTGCTCTAGGAGCAACCGGAATTGGCGAAATTCATATCGTAGACTTTGATGAAGTCAGTCTGCATAATATACACAGACAAATTGCCTTTAAAATTGGGGATGAAGGAAAAAATAAAGCACAGATTAATGCAGATATCATTCAACAACGTTGCCCTTTTACAAAAGCTATAGCTCATGAATGTGACTTCTTAGAGTGGAGTAAAAAAAATATTGCAGTTGATTTGATCATTGATGCAACAGACAATCTTCCTACTCGTGGAGATATTAACACCTATGCAAAATCAGCTAATACTCCATGGATTTATGGAAGTGTTGAAGCTTTTCATGGTCAAGTTTGTTTTATCCAAGATGCATCATTTAACGATGCATTTAAAATAGTACAAAAAACACCAGCTGGAATTGCTGCGCCAATTGTCATGCATATCGCATCACTACAAGCTAATCTTGCACTTCGGTATCTAGCAGGGCTTAATGTCAAAAAAGATTATCTTTATTATCTTTTTTTTAATGAAGAAGGTGAACTCGTTACTCAGAAGTTTTCTCTGCCAAAGGCAGAGTAAGAGATACAAATTTACTGCGTTTAGCTACTTTTTTTTCTTTTGTTTTTCCATCTCATAAAAGTAGTTTGTCGCTTCTACAAAACCATCGAGTGAACCACAGTCAAAACGCTTACCTTTAAACTTATAGCCTAAAACCATACCTTTTTTCGCCTGTGTTAAAAGTGCATCAGTGATTTGAATCTCGCCATTTTTTCCTGGTTTTGTATCTTTAATAAGATCAAAAATATCTGGTGTTAAGATATATCGTCCAATGATTGCAAGATTTGAAGGTGCTTTATCAGCATCAGGTTTTTCAACCATGTTGTCAATCATAAAGATACCATCTTCTATCTCTTTACCAGCAATAACACCATAACTACTGACATTTTCTTTAGGTACTTCCATAATAGCGACTATGGAACATTTGTATTTTTCATACAGTTTTACCATTTGTGTAAGTACACCATCACCATCAGGGTTGTAACATAAATCATCTGCTAAGATAACAGCAAAAGGAGCACTACTTCCAACGAGAACTTTTCCCTTATATATTGCGTCTCCAAGACCTTTCATCTCATTTTGACGTGTGTAAGTAAAAGTACAATTGTCAATAAGTGTTCGAATCCCTGTAAGTAATGACTCTTTTGACGTTCCTTGGATCTGATGTTCTAGCTCATAACTCTTATCAAAATGATCAGTGATCGCACGTTTTCCCCGCCCTGTAATCGTTGCCATAACCTCACAACCTGCAGCATAAGCCTCTTCTACGCCATACTGAATCAAGGGTTTCGTCAAGATTGGTAACATCTCTTTTGGCATCGCTTTTGTAGCAGGTAAAAATCTTGTCCCATATCCCGCAGCGGGAAATAAACATCTTTTAATCATTCTCATTTTCCTTTTTAGTCTTCTATTTGATAATAAATCATACATTTCATAGTTAATATCTGTTGGTAATTGAAGCGCTATGGTATCATTAGTAAAGTTATGTAGAGCTAAAACTGACTCTTTTTTATTCTAATCAATCTCCTCTCACATAAATGTCTTTTGAAAATTTCCGCCAATTATAAAATAATGTAAATAATAAAACTATAATTAACACAAAAAACATATCAATTAAATATATATTTACATCTGAAACTAAAAGTAAAAAAGCAGCTATCATTGGTGGAAATACAAATGACATTAAAACAGCAATATTAAATAGACTTCTTGCATAACCCATTAATCCACCTGAAAACCTCTATCAAAATTGATTAAAGCGCAAATGAGATTAAACCTCAAACCAAATCGTTTTCTACGGTTACGATATTTATGAGCAACTATTTT
>NZ_JALSKT010000004.1 GCF_026988655.1 Sulfurimonas sp.
TGAAAAAGAATAATATTGCTGTTCTACAGGGACTTAAAAGTGCTTTAGATGGAAAAGCTTACACTCCTGTTGGGGTTGGGTGCTGAATGGTTACAATTTTTTTTAAAAAAATATGAAGTTTCAGTTAAGAAATGAAGTTGTATTTATTGGCTACACTTACGCTACACTCGGCAAGTATAGAGGGTTTTGTTATTTTTAAATATAATACATCAATATTGATAAAATTCTTTTTTAAACTTAAAGATAAATTGTTTAGAGCATCTTCAATGAGCAAAAATTTATTTTTTTTCATAGAGATCTTAATGTGATCAGCAACTTCTGCATAATTAATAAAGTTAATTTTATAATCATATTCAATAGTAAGGTTTACTATAACATCTTGCTCTTGAACTCTTTCAAAATCTAAAATTCCAATAATGCACTGAAATTTAAAATCTTCTATGTAAACTGTCATATTTAGATAACTCTTTTTTCTTGTCCTTTAATAACACGAATGATATTAGGGATATGTTTGTAAAAAAGAATAAAGACTATAAATACAACAGGAGCATGTGCCATCTCTGGGTGGATAAAAAAGCTTGAAATAAGAAGTGCTAAAACACCTGTAAGAGAAGAAACAGAAGAGATACGAAGTGTTTTTGCCATAACACCCCAAACAACTAAAGCAATGATAGTTTCAAGCGGAAGCATAAACATCATAACGCCCATTCCAGTTGCAATACCTTTACCACCTTCAAAGTTTAGATAAGGAGAAAAACAGTGACCAATCACTGCTAAAACGGCAATACCCCATAAAGTCGCTTCACTAAGTCCATAAAAATAAGCAATGATTAGAACAAACACACCTTTAAGTGCATCAAGTGCGAGTGTTGCTATGCCGAGTTTTTTTGCAAGTTTTGGGTTTGTCTCTTTAACGACTCTTAAAACGTTAGTCGCACCGATACTACCACTACCGCTTGCTTTGACATCAACTCCGGCAAACTTTTTAGCTAGTAAAAGACCAAAAGGAATCCCCCCAACTAAGTAGGCTGCTATAAAAAATAAAACATTTGTATTAAATAAAAAATCCATTGATAATCCTATGATTGTAATTTTGCAATTCTACTAAAGATATGATTATAAGCATATAAAGTTATGATTTTTTTCATTTAAGCTCTTTCTCTCAATCTATAAAAATGTTTTTTTGATATAATTGCGAAATTATTAATTTATGAGGACAATTTGTGACTTACTCAAATGAAGAACTAAAAGAAAAAATCATTGAACTGAAAAACAGACTCAGCGTTACTGTTGTTGCTCATTTCTATCAAAGAGATGAAGTATTTGAACTTGCAGATATTACAGGTGATTCACTTGAACTTGCAAAAAAAACGATGGATGATGATGCAGATTTTGTTTTGTTTTGTGGCGTTGCTTTTATGGGACAAAGTGTAAAAGTTCTTTCTCCTCATAAAAGAGTTGTAATGCCAAAAATTGCTTGCTGTGCAATGGCGCGAATGATAGACTCTTTGTATTATGATGACTCAGTAAAGTTTTTGAATGATAGAGGAATAGCAAGCGAAGATATCCTTCCTATTACATATATTAACTCCAATGCGGATGTCAAAGCAAAAGTCGGTGAGATGGGCGGAATGGTATGTACAAGCTCAAACGCAAAGAAAATCATAACAAAAGCACTTGGAGAAGGTAAAAAAATACTCTTCGTGCCAGATCGCTGTCTTGGTCAAAATATAGCAAATCAAATGGGACTAAAATCTATGGTCATTGGGCAAGAAGGTGATCCAAAAGAGGCAGATATTATCTGTTATGACGGTTTTTGTTCTGTTCATCAGCTTTTTACAGTGGAAGATATAGAGTTCTATCGTAAAAAGTTTCCAGGTATTTTGATAGCAACCCATCCTGAATGTGATCCTGCAATTTGTGATGCAAGTGATTTTGTTGGTTCAACTTCACAACTCATTAAGTACATTACAGAGTTGCCAGAGGATCAAAAAGTAGCTGTTGGAACTGAATTTAATATGGTCAATCGTTTACGTCCAAAAAATACTTATGTATTGAGTTCAACAAAACCAGAATGTCCAACAATGAATGAAACAACTTTAGAAGATGTTTATCTAACACTCAAAGCTATTGATGATGGTGCCCCAATCAATGAAATAGAAGTAGATGAAAAAACACAAAAATGGGCGAAAATTGCTTTAGAGAGAATGTTGGCATTATGATTGAAGCATTTGTAAACGCAGCATTAGCTGAAGATGTTGGGCGTGGAGACTTGTATGCTTTAGTTGAACCTGCAGTGGCTGCAAGTGCAAAGATTATCGCGAAAAGTGATGGTGTTGTTGCTGGAAGAAAATACATCGATGTTTTAGCAAAACAAGAAAGTTTTGCAATACAATGGCATAAAGACGACAGTGAAACTTTCATCAAAGGTGAACTCTTAGCAGAGATAAAAGCAGATTCACATACGCTTCTTCGTTGTGAACGTACCATTTTAGATATGCTTTTACATGCGAGTTCTATTGCAACATTGACAAGAAAGTATGTGGAGATGATTGCTCCGTATAATGTGAAACTATTAGACACAAGAAAAACAAGACCTATGCTTCGTGTATTTGAAAAATATGCAACACGTTGTGGTGGTGCTGTAAATCATAGAATGGGTTTAGATGATTCTTTGATGATAAAAGACACCCATCTTAAAACGATAGAAAATTTGTCAGAGTATATTCAAAATGCAAGAAAAGTCATTCCTTTTACTGCTAAAATAGAAGTAGAAGCTGAAACACTTTTTGTTGCCGAAGAAGCGATGCGAGCCAAATGTGACATCGTAATGTGTGACAATATGACTCCGGCTCAAGTTGAAGAGGTTACTGCGTTTAGAAATGAAAACTATCCACATATCCTTCTTGAAGCGAGTGGAAACATCTCTCTTGATACGATAGAGAGTTATGCCAAGACGGGTGTAGATGCAATTAGCTCTGGGTCTATGATTCATCAGGCAAATTGGATAGATTTATCAATGAAAATGGACTCAAAAAATCTATTGTAGATTTTTTGAGTTCTTCTAGGATATAATAATGGCAGATGATGCTGAAAAAACAGAAGAACCCACCCCCAAGAAGATAGAGGATGCCCGAAAAGAGGGGAATGTTCCAAAATCTCAAGATGCTTCAGGCGTTATAACTCTTTTTGTAGCAATACTTGCGATGCTTTTGCTTTTTCCTTTTATGGCAAAGCATATGATTATTCTTTTTAAATATTACTTTTCTCTTATTGGAACCCACTTAGATAAACTTTTCATGATTGATGTTGCCATTGTGACCATTCGAGAATTTTTACTCATGGTTATGCCTTTGGCGGTCGCTGTCGCTGTTGCTGGGGTGATAGCTGCCTTAGCACAGTTTGGATTTTTGTTTACGACTAAAGCGGTGATGCCAGACTTTAAAAAAATAGATCCTATAAAAGGAACAAAGAGTCTTTTTTCATTAAAAAAGCTCCTTGAAGGGGTGAAGATTACCTTTAAATCTTTTACTACTTTAGGAATTGGTTTTGTATTTTTCTTTTATTTTATTATCGAATTACCAACAGTCGCACTCTTTGGCCTGCATGACCAGCTTATGTGGCTTAAAGAGAAGATGCTTATCATCGCTTTTGTGATGCTTTTTATCATTTTTATTTTTGCAATTATAGATATTATTATAGTGAGAAAACAGTATTTTGATGGCTTAAAAATGTCTAAACAAGAGATTAAAGATGAGATGAAAAATATGGAAGGGGATCCTCTCATCAAGTCAAAGATTCGCCAAATTCAGATGCAGGCATCGCAAAAAAGAATGATGGCAGAAGTTCCAAATGCAGATGTAGTTATAACAAATCCTACACATTACGCAGTCGCAATAAAATATGATGAACAAAAATCACATGCCCCTATTGTGGTAGCAAAAGGGATGGATAACATCGCCTTACAAATAAAAAAAATAGCTAGAGAAAACCATGTCCATATCGTACAAAATCCACCACTTGCAAGATCACTTTACAAAGAAGTGGAAGTAGATAAAACCATTCCTGAAGCGCTTTTTGGTGCTGTTGCTGAGATCTTGGCTTATGTCTACAAGATGAATGGCTCTAATCGCTAGTTTTTTACTTTTTTGCCTCTTTGATTACTTCATACGCTTGGTTTATCTCTTGTGTTTTAGCGGTTGCTTTTTCTATATATGACTCATCTTTATCTTGTGATTTTAGAATATCAGGATGGTATTGTCGGATCAGTTTTCTGTAGGTCTTTTTAATAAGGTTGATATCATCATCTTCATTGACACCTAAAATCTTAGCTGCTTCTGCTAGGCTCATAGATTGTTGTTTATTTTGAAGCATATTTTGAAATTTATTCAGCATTGCATTGTATTGATCAGGAGTGATGTTTAGCTCAGTTACTATTTGATTTAAAACTCTCTCTTCATCAGAACTCATTCCATTTCCAACAGATGCAAGTTGAATTAAAAATCCTAGATACTGTCTCCGTTTTAGTACACTACGACCAAGGAGTTTGTTGAGTGCTTGAGCAATTGCTTTTGTGTTATCCTCTCGCTCTTTTTCTTCGTTAAATATTTCTTTTAAAATAGTTCTTGTTTTTTCTTTGTTTTCAAATATAGAAGAGATGTCATCAAACATGATACTGATAAGTTGTGCTTCAAGCTCATCTACTCTTCCATCAGCTTTTGCAACTTTTGCAACAAGGGCAACAAAAAGACCGAGTTCACTCTCTCTAAACAACTCTTTTGAACTAGAGATTTTTCTCAGTTTGTTTTTCATGCTTATTTTATAAAGTTTGAATGCTAGATAAAGCGCAGCAATGACTCCAAGCGTCACCCAAATATTTACAATAAACAAGTAGTAAAACACCACTAAGGTTATTGCTAAATATATTAATTTTTTAAATTTAATCATTTTAATCCATTTTTACTAAAGTAATCAGATTTTAGCAGAATTTTTGTTTTATTTTGAGTAGATTCTTGAACAATATTGTAAATATGTTTATAAAATGAATAAGAAATAGTATATAATTTCACACAAAAAAAGAAGATACTTGATCCCTCTAAAGAAAATAGAATTAGCTAAGCATATAGTATTGATTTGTAAAGAAGAATCATTTGCAAATGCAAATGCACTTTATACTTATATACTTACGCTCCATAAGAAAGTATCCCTAGTCAGTGATGAAACATTCATGAGTAAATATGCTTTTTTACCATGGCATGACAAAGTGCGTTCTCATGTGCCGGCATCGTCAGATATGATACTTGAGGTTTCAGTAGATACTTTAGATTTGTACGCATTTTTTAATGAAAATAGCGTCAAGATAAATCAAAAAATGGCAACGTCTTTGTACGCAGGACTGATGATGCAGTATGATTGTCCTAAACGCAGTAACTGTGATAGTATTGTTTTTACTGCGTTTAGTGAACTGATAAAACTTGGTGCAGAGTATAAACAATGCGTGAAGTATCTTCAAAACTGGCAAGCGCTCTCTTCACTGCGTTTAAAAGGGATTTTGTATACAAATATGTCTCTTTGTGAAAATGCCACCGTTGCTGAGGTTTATGTGTGTGACGCAGATCTCAAACGCAGTGGTGCAGATATGAAAGAAGCCAAGCGTATTATGAGTGACTTTTTATCTTTGGCGCATGTTCAAGAAGTGCGTTTGCTTAAAAGTGATGCAAATAACAAAATAATTAAATCAATAAAGGAAGTGTAATTTGAGAAAAAGAAATAACAACTCATCATTTATCTCGCTGTTTATCATGATGGCAATTTTAGGAGGGGGATTATATATTTACTTCTCGTCAACTTTTGAAAGAAATAAGCCTGTGATTACTTTAAGCGATAACAATGGTTATTGGAATTTGAAAAAACCACTTCATTTAAAACTAGAAGATGATAGTGGAATAAAATCTTATAAAGTTCTTATGAAAAATTCGGAAGGTGATACGACTTTAGTGTATGAAGAACTCCTTGTAGCCCAAAAACTTGTTGATTTAAATATCAAACCACCACGTGGCTCATATGCTTTAAAAGATAAAGAGATTCAGATAATAGTGCAAGCACAAGATGTTAGTAAATGGAACTTTTTTAAAGGCAATATTGCAGTAGAGTCATATAAACTTGTGATTGATAAAAAAAGACCACAATTAAGTATAGTCAGTAACTCTTATAAAATTTCTCGTGGTGGTTCAGCCCTTGTGATCTTCAAAGTAAGTGATGATAATCTTGAAGATTTGTATATAGAATCAAATCATGGAAAACATTTCAAAGCAGAACCTTTTTATAAAGAAGGATACTACATTGCTCTTTTAGCATGGCCGGTACAAGACAATGGATTTAAAGCAACTGTAGTGGCTAAAGACAGTGCCGGTAATGTTGCAAAAGCTTATGTACCTCTTTATCTGAAAATGAAACAGTACAGAGTTTCTAAGATTAAGCTTTCAGATAAATTTCTCAAAGGAAAAATAGCTGATTTAGCAGAAGAGTTTGAAGAAACACAGGGAGTAGATAACTCTCTTGAACAGTTTAAAATTATCAACGAAGATGTAAGAGCAAAAAATGAGGCACTTATTCATAAATTTACTTCTGTTGTTCCTGATGAAATGATTAGTACTTTTAAAATGAAAAAAATGTATCCATTGAAAAATGGTCAAGTAGTCGCGCGTTTTGGTGATCATAGAAAGTATTATTATGATGGACAGTTTATCTCTGAAGCGTATCACTTAGGTCTGGATTTAGCGAGTCATGCAATGGCACCGATAAAATCTACAAATGGTGGGAAAGTTGTTTTTGCTGATTATAATGGACTGTATGGAAATATGCCTATTATTTCTCATGGACTAGGTCTTTATACTATCTATGGACACTGCTCAAGTCTTGATATTGCCGCAGGTGACGAAGTGGCACCAAGAGAGAAGATAGCTAACACTGGTAAAACTGGATACGCGATGGGTGATCATCTTCACTTTGGCGTTTTAGTGCAAGGAATTGAAGTGCGTCCTCAAGAGTGGATGGATAAAAAGTGGATAAAACTTAATATTGATGATATAATAAAAAAAGCTAAAAAAATAATTAACGCTAAATAGGGGTTCTTATGTACCAAACAACAATAAAAAAGAGTGTAGAACTCGTAGGGATAGGTCTGCATAAAGGCTCTCCTGTTAAACTAAGACTTGAACCTTTAGAATCAAACAGTGGCATCGTATTTTACAGAAGTGACGTTGATGTCTCAATACCCTTAATCCCTGATAATGTTGTTGATACAAAAATGGCGACAGTAATAGGTAAAGATAATTTTGTTATTTCAACGATTGAACATCTTCTCTCAGCGGTATATGCGTATGGTATAGATAATCTTCGTGTTATTGTTGATGCTGATGAGGTACCAGTTATGGATGGAAGTAGTGCAAGTTTTTGTATGCTTTTAGATGAGGCTGGGATAAAAGAGCTGGACGTACCTAAAAAAGTAATGATTATTAAAAAAGAAGTAGAGATACAAGAGGGAGAAAAGTATGTAAAACTCTCTCCTTCCCCAGATTTGAATTATGATTTTACTATTAAATTTCCACATCCTGTGATTCAAAAACAGGCATATGTGCTAAAGTTTACAAAAGAGAGTTATAAAAATGAGATTTCTCGGGCAAGAACTTTTGGATTTTTACATGAAGTACAGTATTTGCGTTCAAAGGGCTTAGCACTTGGTGGATCTCTTGAAAATGCAGTGGTATTGGATGAGAAAAAGATACTCAATCCTGAGGGACTGCGTTTTAGTGATGAATTTGTTAGACATAAAATTTTGGATGCTATAGGTGATATGAGTCTGATTGGTATGAATTTTATAGGAAACTATGAGGCACTTGCAGGAAGCCATGACTTAAATCATAAACTAACACTTGAACTTTTAAAAGATGCAGAGAATTATGAAGTGGTTGAGCTCGTAGGTGAAAAAACAAAAGAGTTAGAAAAAGCATATGCTTAAAAAAGTCGATGTACTTGCTATCACGCTTACTTCTCCGATTTTAATCGGTATATATGAAAACCAGAAGTTGATAGAAACGATACAAAGTCAAGAAAAAAGTTCAGATATTTTACCTTTGCTTTTTCGTGATATTTTAAAAAAGTATGAGGTGCAAAAACTCTTATATGCCAATGGTCCGGGAAGTTTTATGGCGATAAAAGTTGCCTATATATTTTTAAAGTCTATTAGTATCATCAAAAAGATACCACTCTTTGCTACAGATGCTTTTTATTTTAATAAAAATCAGCCAATAAAAGCGGTAGCAAAGTTGTATTTTGTTAGAATCGCATCAGAAATAAAAACTCAAAAATTAGAAACAGTGCCTGAAGCTAGCTTTAGGCTTCCAGATGTACTTGATTATAATGAGTTTAGTACAAATACGGCGCCACTATATATGATAGGTGCAGTCGGATAGGAAAATTAGTGACAATAAGCGTACCAGCAACTTCAGCAAACTTAGGACCAGGTTTTGATACTTTAGGTTTAGCAGTTAATCTTCGAAACAGAGTAGAGTTTCATCCTTCAAAGTTTTTTAGTGTAAGCATTAAAGGCGAGGGTGAAGATAACCCTAGACTCAAGGGAAATAATCTTTTTATCAGTATATTTAATGAGCATTACACACGCTTGACAAAGCATAAACAAAATTTTAAATTTACATTTTATAATCAAATTCCAATGTCAAGAGGCTTAGGCAGTTCTTCGGCTGTTATAGTTTCTGCTGTAGCTTCTGCTCATGAAGCTGCTGGCATTAGAGTTTCTAAGCGTAGAATTTTAAATCATGCTTTGGTATACGAACCTCATCCGGACAATATTACTCCAGCAGTAATGGGTGGGTTTAATGTAGCAACTATTGAAAAAAACAAAGTTTTTTCTCAAAAAAAACATTTGCCTGATTATTTAAAAGCAGTGGTTGTTATACCAAACAAGCAGATGAATACTGCTAAATCTCGTTCAGTTTTACCAAAATCATATTCAAAAGAAAATTCGATTTATAATCTTTCTCATGCCTCTTTGACAGTTGCAGCATTTTTTAATGAAGATTGGGAAATGTTGAAGCTTGCTGCACAAGATAGGTTTCACCAAAAAGCAAGAATGAAAACTCTACCAGAGCTGTTTAGTGTACAAAAAGTGGCGTATGAAAGTGGTGCTTTAATGAGTACGCTCTCAGGAAGTGGTTCTACATTTTTTTCTATGGTGTATGATGAAGATACGGCTATGATTTCAAACAAAATGAAGCAAAAATTTCCAGACTTTTCAGTAAAAGTTTTGGATTTTGATAATAATGGGCTTATGATAGAACGATAGTCTATCAAATAAAGCAATATTTAGATATAATGGCGAAAAAATTTCATCTACCGACTCGAATGTGCGTCTCTTGCAGAGTAAAAGGCGCACAACATGATTTTTTAAGGCTTCAATGTAAAGATGAAGAATTAAAAAGTTTTACTGGGACTGGTAGAAGTTTTTATTTATGTAAAAGTTGTCTTGATGATGAAAAAAAACTTCCAAAAGTGCTTATGCGCCAATGTCGAAGTAAAGAAAAAGACAAATTTATGAACAAACTAAAGGAGATCATCACTGATGACAGATAAAGTTAGTGTAAAAGAAATTGCAGACGAGCTTGGTATAGCTTCTAAAGACGTTTTAGAAAAAGCTAAGAGTATGGGTATTGAAGTAAAAGCTGCACAAAGTAAAATAACTATGGAACAAGCAGAGTCTATAGCGAACTACATTATGAATGGCGAACCTGCAGCACCTGCTAAACCAAAAGTAAAAGTTAAAAAGCAAGAAAAAGCTCAAAGTGATACTCCTGCAGAAAAAACTGCGCCTGAAGAAAAAACAGAAATCAAGACAGAAATAGAGAAAGTTGTACCTGATACTGAAAAAACAACGCAAGTTGTTGAAGAGAAGACGGTTGAAAAAGTAGCAGTGGTGGAAGAAAAAGCTTCAGAAGAACAAGCAAAAGCTTCAGAAGAAGAACAAGCACCTACGAAAAAAGCAGCAGTTAAAACTACTTTAAAAGTTGTACAACCATCTACTAGACCTGCTATCAAACGATCTGGCCTTAAAATTGTTAAGAAGAAAAAGCCAAAAGTTGAAGAGTCATATTCTATGCCTACAAAACAAGCTTCCGTATCTTCATATGGTAAAATGAGTGCTGAAGTTCTTGAAGAGTTAGCTAAAAAGAAAAAGTCATCTTCAAGACAATCTCCAACTAGCAAGAAAGATCAAGGCAAGAAAATTGATATTTTTGGTGGTTCTTTAGCGGACGTATCTATGGATATGGATGATCAAGTTGTACTGCTCGATTTAAACTCTACTGAACGTGCACCTCTTCCACCAGAAGAAGCAAGAAGACCAAGAACGCCAAAACCAGCTGGTAGAAATGCAAATAAAAAGCAAGCACCTCGTGGTAGAAAAGTTTCTCGTGATAAGAGAAAAAAATATGCGAAAGTATCACATGAAGACGAAGTTGTTACTCATGTGGAAATTCCTGAAGATA
The DNA here is from genome assembly GCF_026988655.1 of Sulfurimonas sp. Taxonomy (GTDB): domain Bacteria; phylum Campylobacterota; class Campylobacteria; order Campylobacterales; family Sulfurimonadaceae; genus Sulfurimonas. The sequence continues at coordinate 10,563 of NZ_JALSKT010000004.1, forward strand.
TTCGTGTTTATGAATTTGCAGAAAAACTAAAACGTCCAATGTCAGATATCATTAAAGTTCTTTTTGATCTTGGTATGATGATGACTAAAAATGACTTTTTGGGTGCAGATGAGATCGAAATTTTAAGTGAAGAATTTGGTGTTGAAGTCACAATTGTTGATCCTAAAGATGAATTTAATTATGTAGAAGAGACAAATGTAGAAGATCCAGATGCCGAGGAACGTGCTCCGATTATTACAATTATGGGACATGTTGACCATGGTAAAACTTCATTACTAGATGCTATTCGTAAAGCTAAAGTAACTGAGGGTGAAGCTGGTGGTATTACACAGCATATAGGTGCATATACTATTGAGCAAAACGGTAAAGCTATTACATTTATAGATACACCAGGTCATGCTGCGTTTAGTTCAATGCGTCAACGTGGTACGGATATTACTGATATTGTAATTATTGTTGTTGCTGCTGATGATGGTGTAAAACCACAAACGTTAGAAGTTATTAAAATAGCAAAAGATGCTGGTGTTCCAATAATTGTTGCATTAAATAAAATGGATAAAGAAACGGCTAATCCTGACTTGGTTAAAGGTCAAATGGCTGAACATGGTATCTCTCCTATTGATTGGGGTGGGGATGTTGAATTTGTTCCAGTTTCTGCAAAATCAGGTATGGGAGTTGATAATTTACTTGAAAATATTCTTTTAACAGCTGAAGTGCTAGAACTTAAAGCAAATAAAAATGTTCCTGCTAAAGCAGCAGTTGTTGAATCTTCTTTAGAAAAAGGGCGTGGTCCAGTTGCCACTGTCATTGTTCAAAATGGTACACTAGAAATTGGAAACAATGTCGTTTGTGGTAGTGCATATGGTCGTATTAAAGCGCTTATTGATGATAATGGTAAACAGGTTAAATCTGTTCTTCCAAGTCATACAGCTGTAGTAGTTGGATTAAATGAAGTTCCAGCTGCTGGTGAAATTATGATGACTATGAAAAGTGATAAAGAAGCTAAAGAGTATGCACATAAACGTTACGAATATGAAAGAAATAAAGAACTCTCTAAATCAACGAAATCGACTTTAGAAGATATGACTTCAATGATAGCAGAAGGGAAACTTAAATCTCTTAAAATTGTACTCAAAACAGATGTTCATGGATCTCTTGAAGCTATTAGAAGTTCACTCAACGAGCTTAGAAATGACGAAGTTAAAATTGACATCATCTCTAGTGGTGTTGGTGGAATTACTGAAAGTGATGTTGAACTTGTTGGAAACTCTGAAAATTGTGTTTTACTTGGATTTAATGTCCGTCCTACTGGTTCTGTAAAAGCACTAGCAAAACAAAGAAATGTAGATATTAGAACTTATTCTATTATTTATCAATTACTTGATGATATGACGGGTATGCTTACAGGTATGATGGCACCGAAATTTACAGAAGAAAATACTGGTCAAGCAGAAGTTAGAGAAGTATTTAAAATTCCTAAAGGAATGGTTGCTGGTTGTATTGTTAATGACGGTAAACTTATCCGTGGTGGAATGGTTCGTGTTATTCGCGAAGGTGTTGTTACTTATGAAGGAGAACTCACTTCCCTTAAACGCTTTAAAGATGATGTGGAAGAAGTTGGTAATGGATACGAATGTGGTGTTGTTATCAGTGGTTATGATGATGTTATCCCTGGTGATGTTCTTGAAACATTCAAAAAAGTTGAACAAAAAATCTCTCTCTAGATGAATGAAGCACAAATAAAGCTAAAAAGAACAGAAGTTCTTTTAGCTGAACTTATCCCCGAAGCATTAAGTCAATTAAACGACAAAAGACTCCATGAACTTACCGTCATAGAAGTGACATGTTCACGTGGTAGAAGTGATGCAAAAGTCTATATTGATCCAAGTAGTTTTAGCGAAGAAGATAAACGCGTCTACATGAAACAATTGAGAAAAGCAAGACCTTTGGTCGAAGACTTTTGTCTTAAAGATCAAGGTTGGTATAGATGTCCAAAACTGACATTTGAGTTTGATGAACAGTTGAAAAAATCACAAAATATTGAAGATTTATTTAAAAAAATAGCAAAAGAACATAAAGAGGAAGAATCATGAGTTTACAAAGCGATATAGAATCAATAGTGAAATCTGTTGGATTAGAACTTTATGATACAGTTGTTGTGAGTGAAAATGATGAAACAATTTTTCGTGTTAGTGTTATTTCAAATGAGATGAAAGATGGTAAACGTAAAGGTGTAAGTCTTGATGAATGTGTTGAACTTACCCATCTTATCTCTCCTCTTTTAGATGTGACACCACCTGTTTCAGGTGAGTATAGATTTGAAGTTGGAAGTCCTGGAATTGAAAGGAAAATGACTACTATAGATCATTTTAAAAAATCTGTGGGTGAAAATGTGAGTTTACTTCTTTTGGATAAAGAAAAAATAAAAGCAAAATTATTAAAAGTAGAAGGAAAAACACTCTATTTACAAAAAGATGATGCAACTATTGAAGTTGATTTTAACGATGTAAATAAAGCAAAGACTTACTTTGAATGGTAATAGATCATAGCTTTTATATGAGGCTTGCCTTGAGAGAGGCATGGAAGTATCAAGGTATGACATATCCAAACCCTGCGGTTGGGTGTTGTATCTTGGGCAAAGATGACAATATCTTAGCTGTAGAAGCACATCATAAAGCTGGGGAACCTCATGCAGAAGTGAATGCCTTGCAGCAAGCTTATTATAAACTTACAGATGATGATGCTATTTTAGCATTGAAAAATTCAGCAGATATACACTCTTACTTATTGGTCCATCATAATGGTATATTTTCTAACTCTTCTCTTTATACAACCCTAGAACCATGCTCTCATTATGGTAAAACACCTTCTTGTGCTTCACTGATTGCTGAGCTTGGAATTAAGCAGGTATATATTGGCTCGAATGATATGAATAAGCAAGCTGCAAATGGAAATAGGATTTTATCTTTACATTCTTGTAATGTAACAACAGAACTTCTAAAAGAAGAATCAGAGGCTCTGCTTTATCCATTTAAGAAATTTTTAGATTCAAGATTTATATTTTTTAAATGGGCACAAAGACTCAACGGGACTACAGATGCTGGTATAGTAAGTTCAAAAGAATCAAGAAAACACGTTCATGCTTTAAGAGATGTTTGTGATTTACTCGTCATTGGTGGCAATACTGTAAGAACAGATAGACCAACACTTGATGCAAGAATGGTTCATGGCAAAGCGCCTGATATTTTAATACTTTCACGAGAACAAGAGTTTGATGAAACTATACCACTGTTTTTAGTAGAAAATAGAAAAGTTTATATAGCAAATAATTTTGAAATACTTCAGAAATACAAAAATATCATGATTGAAGGAAGTGCTAAAATGTTCGAACTTACTCGTCATATGGTAGATTATTATTTATGCTATTTAGCTCCAAGTTTTGGTGGAGAAGAGGGCTTTAAAAGTGTTGAAGAGAAATTTGAGATTTTAAATGTCAACAAAGAAGAGAAAGATATAATTATGTGGATGAAAAGGATATAACTAATGAGCGAACAAAAAGAGCAAAAACAAGAAAAAATTGTATCAATGTTTGATGACATCGCGCCAACGTATGATACTGCAAACCGTGTGATGAGTATGGGCGTTGATAAAAGCTGGAGAAGAAAAGCTTGTGATTTGGCATATAGATACAGTGCAAAAGATTCTCTTGATCAAATTGTTGATGTAGCCTGTGGTACGGGCGATATGATGGACTTTTGGAAAAAACAAGCTGAAAAATCAAATATTGCTATTTCAGAAATTGTTGGTGTTGATCCATCTGTTGGAATGGTCGATGTAGCTCGTAAAAAATATCCTGAATTTAATTATCATATATCCAAAGCAACGCAAATACCACTTGAGGATGCAAGTGCGGATATTTTAAGTATTACTTATGGTATCCGAAATGTAGTAGAGCGTGAAGATGCACTCAAAGAGTTTAACCGTGTACTTAAAAAAGATGGACTTATTGTAATACTCGAATTTATGAAAAATGAAAACCCATCATTTTTAGGAAAAATTAGGGACTTTTACATGAATAAGATCCTTCCAAAAGTGGGTGGATTTATTTCTAAAAACCTTGAGGCCTATGAATATCTTCCAAATTCTATAGGTGATTTTTCAACTGTAGCAAATATGCAAAAAGAATTAAAAGAAGCTGGCTTTGATGTACTCTATACACAAAGTTTTTCGATGGATATCTCAACACTTATCATTGCCCGTAAAAAATAAGTGATTAGGTAAACGCAGTAATGAATGTTTTAGCAGTATCTGCACTTAATGAACAAATCAAAACTGTCTTAGAAAGTACCTTTGAGAGAGTCTTCATAGAAGGTGAACTCTCTCGTATTACTTTTCACAACTCCGGACATATTTATTTTACATTAAAAGATAATAGTTCAGCTATTAGTGCTGTTATGTTTCGTGGGAATGCTTCAAAATTAAAGTTTCGTCTTGAAGAGGGGATGAAAGTTGTTGTTGATGGTGCTATCACTCTTTATAAACCTCGTGGAAGTTATCAGGTAAATTGTTTTTCAATCGAGCCTGCAGGACAAGGTGCATTAGCTGTAGCCTATGAGCAACTCAAGCAAAAACTTTCATCTCAAGGCTATTTTAATCCTGAACGTAAAAAACAACTGCCAAAATTTCCCGAGTCTATTGCTCTTGTGACTTCTGCAACTGGTGCCGCTTTGCAAGATATGCTCCGTGTTGCGAACTCAAGATACCGACTACTAGAAGTTGATGTTTATGATGTTGTTGTTCAAGGACAAAACGCTGCGTTTAGCATTGCCAATGCTATCAAAATTGCAGATACAAAAGGCTATGACATCATTCTTATTGGACGTGGTGGTGGCAGTATCGAAGATTTGTGGGCATTTAATGAAGAGGTGGTAGCAGATGCAATATACCATGCAAAAACTCCCATTGTTTCTGCTGTGGGGCATGAAATAGATTGGCTTATCAGTGATTTTGTATCAGATTTACGTGCTCCTACTCCAAGTGCAGCAATGGAGATGATATTGCCTGATACAAATGAACTGTATCAATACCTTGACTCAATTCAAACGCAGCTCTCACAAAAAATAGATCAAAAAATTTATAATCACACACAAGAACTAACACACGTAAAGAACTCCTATATGCAACACTCAGTTGAAAAAAAGCTAGAGTATAAAAAACAAGAGACAGTGAAGCTTCAAGAGGATTTTAGACAAACTATCTCGCTTAAAATGCAGAGTTATACTAAAGAGCTTGCGTCTGTCAGACTAAGATTTCCTAATGTTATAGAAAGTGTTGTAAATATTGCGCAAAATCAACTTTTGTCTTTACAAAAAATGCTAGAATCCAATAATCCAAAATATAAAAATAAAAAAGGCTTTGCTCAAATTGTAAAGGATAAGAAGGTTGTTGATTTGTCGTCTTTAGAAGTTGATGATATATTTCAAGCACAATCTGATAAATATATTATCAATGCAAAGGTCTTAAAAAAGGAAACTATTTCATGAATTATCCAAAATTTTTCGACTCAATAGAAAGTATAAAAGTAAAAGACCCATTAGCACAAGTTCTAGGGGCTTTTTATAATGGTGAATATGAGATAACATATCTCGAAGTAGTAAAAGCAGCTGGGCATTCATGTCCTACGGTTGCAGGTGCCTATCTCATGGCATCTCAAGCGATTAAAGAGTTATACCCTGATAGCCGTGGGGTAAGAGGAAACATTAAAGTTGAATTTGCAGAATCTTTAGAAGAAGGCGTAGCCGGTGTTGTTGGAAATGTTATTTCACATATTGCCGGTGCTACGGATAAAAGTGGGTTTAAAGGTCTCAAGGGGCAGTTTGCAAGACGCTCTTTAATGTTTTATAACTCTGACATTGAATCCTCTGCCAAATTTACAAGAGTAGATACTGGTAAAAGCGTAGATATCAATTATAAGCATGCAAGTGTGCCTGCAGATAAAGAGATGATGCCTCTTATGCAAAAACTCACATCTGGTAGTGCAACAGCAGAAGAAACAAAACTTTTTGGTACTCTTTGGCAAGAGAGAGTTCAGAGAATATTTGAAAATGTAGATAAAGTTATAGAAGTAGCTGAGTCTTAGGACTAAGTTTTACACTTTATTAAATTTTGATTCCTTATTTTAGTATTAAATCAGGAAAGTAAGTATTTAACATAGCTGCTGTGGAAGCGGTGAGCTTTTTCATCAGTCTATCAAATTTATCTTCTTTGTTCCATACTGCCTTGGTAACGCCACTCATTATTTTCAGTTCATTTTTTGCATCGTACTCTACACCAAGCTCATCTACAAGACCTACATTTTTAGCTTGCATAGCAGTAAATATATGCGCATTGGCATAACTATTTTGTTTTTTAATATCAAGGTTTCTCGCTTGTGCCACATCACTTACAAACATCTGGTATGTCCCCTTGATGACTTTGTTGAGTTCTGCTACTTCATACTTTTTCCAAGGTCTGTCCGGTGTTCCTATTTGTTTATAAAGTCCAGCTTTTACAACTTGCGTTTTAACACCAAGCTTTTCCATGATACCGCTTAAGTCTGCACCTTGCATGATAACACCGATGCTTCCTATCATACTTCCTGGGTTAGCAATGATTTTATCTGCCCAAATACTAGCATAATAACTGCCACTCGCCATTGTGCCTTTAGCATAGGCGATCACAGGTTTTTTATCATGAAGTCTTTTGATAGCATAGGCTATTTCAATAGAAGGAGAAACAGCTCCTCCTGGAGAATTTACATTTAAGAGAACACCTTTTATATTATCGTTGTCACAAGCTTTATTTATTTTTTCTACTATTTCAGTAGAGTCCATTATTGGACCATTCAGATTAATCGTTTGAAGATTGTATGGTGTAAACTCTTTTTCACTTGTTGGAGCAAAGAGTATAACTAAGAGTAGGACAAAAAGCATTGCTTTGAAATGATTTTGTATATAACTCATAGTTGCAGTAATCGGTGAAAATAATTTTTTTATAAAATTCATTTAGAGTGTTCCTTTTTCCATTTTTCCATTGATAAAAACTTTAGAGATATTATAGCGATGAAGGATTAAATGAAGAGCTAACTCTTCATTAGGTTCATTATCTAAGTCCAAAACAAGCATATCTGCATTTTTACCTTCAGCAATTTCTCCCGAGTTAAGTCCAAGCGCCTTAGCTGCGTTTAGAGTCACACCACGAAGCAGTTGCTTTGCAAACTCTAGGAGTGGGGCAGAGCTGTGCATAAACAGAGAAATTTTCATCTCCTCAAAAAGATTGAGTTCATAGTTGGAACTTAAACCATCAGTGGCTACAATCCATGGAATATTTTTATCGTTGAGTTCTTTGATATTAAGTGTAGGATTCCCTAACAATCTATTTGAAATTGGGCAATGAATAATAGTATGTTTTTCTTTAGCAATGGCATTGAGTTCTTCTTCATTTGTATAGACAGCATGTGTTAAAAGTGTTTCATATCCATTAAAGTAGTTAAGAAATTCTTTTGCATCTGTGACACTTTGTTCTTGTTTTAAAAGTGTGTGAAAAAACTCTTTGAACTCTCCTTCACTCGAATCAATCCAGTTGCGTTCAGCTTCACTTTCCATAAAATGAGCAGTGAGTTTGAGCTTTTCTTTACGTACAATTTGCAGTGTTTTTTGTATCAAAATAGGATGTACAGAATAGGGCGAATGAATCGCAACAGCAGGAATGAATCCCTCTCTTTTTATCGTTTGTGAAGCTTCTAGTCGAGCGAGAAAGTCTGAGTACAGTGCATCGGCCATCGCTGCTTGAGAACCAATTAGCTCGTTGAAAAAAACAACATTTTGTTTCGCGTTCGCACAAGCTTCAAGATCCATTGCATGAGAGCTAATCGCACCAATAGTCGTGATTCCATTATCAAGCATAGAGTCAATGGCTTTGCTCATGCAGTCGATGTCACAGTTCTCCATGAGGTCTTCTCGGTGTTCAATAACACTATAAAGCCAGTTGATAAAATCTCCATAACTAAGTTGGTTTTTATTTGCTGAAAATTCAATGTGAACATGAGCATTGATGAGACCAGGCATCAGTAGTGAATTTTTTTGAAGTTCAATCACTTGTGCATTTGGAAATTCAGACTTTAGTTGATCAAGTGGCGCAATTTTTTTAATCTCTTTGTCAAATGCAAGTGCTTTATTCTTTAAAAGTGTATCGGGTGTAAGTATATAGTTTGGTGATAGTATTGTCATTGTTTTCTCTGTATAGAATTTAAAAGAGATTATACACTTTTTAATTTTAAGATAGTAAGTTTCACACGTAGGTACTTGTTTTTAATCTATTTTTAGATAAAATAATCTTCTAAAATTTTAAAAAGGTTAAAAATGAAAATAGTAGTAATTCAAGGTCCAAATTTAAACATGCTTGGTGTTCGAGAACAAAATATTTACGGTCCAATGAAGTTGGAACAAATTCATGCTCAGATGAAAGACGTGGCAACTCAAAATGGTGTTGATATAGAGTTTTTTCAAAGTAATCTAGAAGGTGAGATAGTTGACAAAATTCAAGAATGCTATGGTGATGCGCAAGGTATTATTATCAATGCAGCTGCGTATACACATACTTCAATTGCGATTAGAGATGCAATTTCTGCAGTTAGTCTTCCTGCTATAGAAGTTCATATCAGTAATATCCATAGACGTGAAGATTTTAGAGCAAAAAATATGATTGCACCTGTTTGTACTTCATCTGTTGTAGGTTTTGGACCATTTGGTTACCACCTCGCGATGATGGGAATGCTACAAATTATGAATGAAATTAAAGCTGCCCAAGAAGCACAAGCTGCACAACAAGCATAGTTGAAACATGTATATCAAACGCAGTATAAATGAAAAATTAAAAACTTTTTATAGTTTGCGTTTTCCTTTTTCTACCTCGCCTAAGCACACTCATAGATATGAGGTTGTGGTAGGGATTGGTGGAAATGTCGGTGATGTGAAACGTAGGTTTGAACATCTTTATTTTGAACTTAAACGTGAAAAAAGAGTAGAGCTTATCAAGACTTCGTTGATTTTAAAAAATCCTCCATTTGGTTATGAAAAACAAGATGATTTTTTTAACTCAATCATTGTTCTAAAGACATCAGCCCAGCCTAAAGAATTCTTAGCGTATCTTATGCGACTTGAGAAGAAGTTTGGTAGAAAAAGAAGTTTTGCAAATGCACCAAGGACATTAGATTTGGATATTATATTTTTTGATAATCGTAGTATAAAAAGTAAAAACTTGACAATTCCTCACCCTTCTTGGTCTGAGCGGGAGAGTGTCGTAATTCCTTTAGCAGGTGTAATGAGATGAAGATATTAACTTTTACAGGGAGAACGCCTTCAGAAGCTTTAAAAAAAGCGAAGATGGAAATTGGTGATGAGGGTATGCTTATTGAAACCAAGGAGATACAGAAAAAAGCTCTTGGAAGAGAGGCTTTGTATGAAATAGTCATAGGTATTGATGAAAGTATGCTCCCGGTTGGCTACGGAAAAACTGCAAAACCTTTAAAAACAAAACATTCGCTAAAAGAAGAAAGCAAAGATATTTTATTTGATATTTCAAACGCAGCAAAGCAGATATCTGAGATATCCAAAGTTACACAACCAGTGGATAATCTTTACGGTGAAACAAGTGCTGCAAATGGATTTACAGAGTCCAAAGAACTCAAAGAGATAAAATCTGAGATAAATAAACTGACTGATAAAGTAAAAATTATTCAAAATATGTTCTGGGATGAAAAATCACCTGATTTAGAAAATCAAATTCCATCTGAGTTTGCAGAGATTTATCGCCTTGCATCTCAAAGCGGAATGAATCAAGAACATCTTCATGAACTAATGCAGGTAACACTTGAGCATATGCCGCTAAAAATGCGTGAAAACTCTACAACTGTCAAGCGTTATTTTCAAACTATTTTAAGAAAAATGGTTCCAATTAGACGAGAAAACCCTGTCAGTGTTGGGAATAAAAAAGTTATTATGCTTGTTGGCCCTACTGGTGTTGGCAAAACTACTTCTATTGCAAAGCTTGCAGCAAGATATTCTTATCTATTAGAAAAGAAGTATAAAGTTGGACTTGTTGTTTTAGATACTTACCGCATTGGTGCTGTTGAACAACTAATGCAGTATGCAAGAATGATGAAGCTTGGTATTGAGACGGTTGTTGACCCTCCAGAATTTTCAACTGCATTAGAGTCACTAAAATATTGTGACTATATTCTTATTGATACAATGGGTTCTAGTCCTTATGATAAAGGAAAAATTGAAAAAATTTATGAATGTTTGAATGCAAATCAAACACATTACAGTGTTGATGTTGTTTTAGTTATGCCAAGTTCTATCAAATATGATGACTTGAAAATTACTTATGATAATTTTGCAACACTCGGGGTAGATACTTTAATGTTCACAAAACTTGATGAAACTCGAGGCTTTGGTAATATTTTTTCTCTTGCTTATGAGACTAAAAAACCAATTAGCTATTTTTCAGTAGGACAAGAAGTGCCAGAAGATTTAGTATGTGCAAACAGTGACTTTTTAATAGAATGTTTACTCAATGGATTTAATAGGAGCAAAGTATGATAGGACATCAAGCACAAAAGCTTGAAGAACTTGTTGCTTCAAATGCTGATAAAAAGTCAAAAAAAACACGTTTTTTAGCCATTACAAGTGGTAAGGGTGGCGTTGGGAAAAGTACCATCAGTTCAAACCTTGCCTATATGCTTTCTCAGCAGGGACTCAATGTTGGAATTTTTGATGCAGATATTGGTCTTGCAAATCTTGATGTAATGTTTAATGTAAAGATTAAAAAGAATATTTTGCATGTCCTAAAGGGTGAAGCAAAGGTGAGTGATATTCTTATCCCTATTACTCGTAATCTTATTTTAATTCCTGGTGAAAGTGGTGATGAGATTTTAAAATACTCAGATATGGCGCTTTTTGAACGTTTTATGGAAGAAGCGCAGGTTTTAGACAAGCTTGATATTATGATCATAGATACTGGAGCAGGAATTGGTGAGCATATTCAGATGTTTCTAAACGCAGCAGATGATGTTGTTGTTGTGACTGTTCCAGATCCTGCTGCAATTACTGATGCGTATGCAACTATCAAGACTATTGCAACGCTGCGAGATGATGTTAGCGTTATTATGAATCAGGTTAAAAATGAAAAAGAGGCAGTGGGAGTTTTTGAAAAGATTAAAAAAGTTGCAAAAGCGAATATTGGTGGGAACTTAGATCTGCAGTTGTTAGGGAAGATTAATTCAGATGTAAAAGTTTCATCATCGGTCAAACAACGTTCACTCTTTACTGCTGAGTACCCAAATTCGATTCCATCTAAAGATATGGAAGCGATAGTAAGAAAAGTTGCGCTTAAGCTGGAACGAAATGTGCTGGTTACATCAAATGAAAGTGGTCTCTCTGGTTTATTCAAGAGATTGATTGACCATTTTTAAGTCGATGTTGGGGTAGTTGATGCTTGGAGAAAATTTTGTTTATTTTTTTACTGTTCAGGGGTTCTTTGTTGGAATAATTTTTGGCATACTCAAGTCTATGGATGCAGAAGGATTGTTGACATACACTTTTTTGATTACAATATTCTTCTATCTTTTTTCTCATATTATTATCGCGCTTTACTACAAAACAATTGCAGCTAAGGCATATAACTTTCCAATTGATACCCATGAAAAAGATTTAGATTTTTTTGTCAAAGAGATAAATAAACGTGAAAAACTTATCGATTCAGCATGTAAGATTACAGATGCAGTAGTACAAATGAATGCGGATGATCTTGCAGGAAAAAAAGTATGATACAAAATGCTTACCAACAGGACCTAAAGCATCAAGAAGATGAACTGGCCCTTCAATATCTTCCTGCCGTTAAAGCAATGGCATATAGATTAAAAGAGAGACTTCCCAGTTCCGTTGATTTTTCTGATTTATCGGCTATTGGGACAGAAGAGCTTATAAAACTTGCAAGAAGATATGACGAAAAAATAAATGATTCATTTTGGGGATATGCAAAAACAAGAGTTTATGGCGCAATGTTAGATTATCTTAGAAGTTTGGATATTTTAAGTAGAGCGAGTCGTAAACTTGTTAAAGCAATAGACTATATTGTCCAAGAACATATGTTGACACATGATGAAGAACCTACCGATGAAGAACTTGCTCTCAAACTTAATGAAAGTGTGGAAAAAGTACATGACGCCAGAATTGCTTCAAATATCTACACTGTAATGCCTTTACATGATCAATTGCAAGTGGGTGATGAAGGTGCTGCCCTGTCTCAGGTTGAAAAAGATGAGCTCGTTGAGGTAATAAAAAAAGTTCTCTCAGGATATAAAGAGAGAGAGCAAATGATTATTCAGTTGTATTATTTTGAAGAGTTGACCCTTAAAGAGATAAGTAATATACTAGATATAACAGAGTCGAGAATATCACAAATCCATAAATCTGTGATACAAAAAATTAAAGAGAGTATAGGAGCATAAAATGGCAGATATACTTTCACAAGAAGAGATTGACGCACTACTCGATGTAGTAGAAGATGAGGGTGAAGATGTTTTAGAGAGTAGTGATGATAATCTTCTTCCTCAGCGTCAAGTTACTTTATATGATTTTAAACGACCCAACAGGGTTTCCAAAGAACAACTACGCGCATTTCGTGGTGTACATGACAAAATGGCAAGAAGTTTAGCTTCTCAAATATCATCAATTATGCGCTCAATTGTTGAAATACAACTGCATTCAGTGGATCAAATGACTTATGGTGAGTTTTTGATGTCTTTACCTAATCCTACAAGTTTTAATGTTTTTTCTATTAAACCTTTGGAAGGAAGTGGTGTTATAGAGATAAATCCTTCTATCGCTTTTCCTATGCTTGATCGTTTGTTAGGTGGAAAGGGAGAGCCCTTTGATGCAACAAGAGAATTTTCAGATATAGAACTGAGTCTTTTTGAAACAATTCTTCGTGTTATGATGAGTACCTTAAAAGAGGCATGGGGTCCAGTAATGGAGGTATACCCTACGATTGAGTCAAAAGAATCAAGTCCTAATGTTGTTCAAATTGTTGCACAAAATGAAATTGTGGTTATGGTTGTAATGGAAATTATTATAGGACATAGCTCCGGCATGATGAATATATGTTATCCTGTAATTTCGCTAGAACCGATTTTACCAAAGCTCGCTTCAAGAGATTTGATGTTAAATGAAACTAGTTCTAAAAAAAGTAGGAATACAGAGTTAAAAGTATTACTTGGTGGAGCAAAAGTAAATATTGAAGCAAATTTAGGTGATGCAGATTTAACTATGCATGATATACTTGAGCTACAGGTTGGTGATGTTATTCGACTCTCTAGTGCAGCGGATGATGTCGTGACGGTATCTGTTGATGGAAAAGATAGATTCTTGGGTGAGATAGGCTTACGAAGATTTAGGAAATCTATTAATATTACTGAGATAATAGAAACTGAAAAAGATGCAGTGAAGCGCACTTTAGAAAAATTAGAAGAGCAAAGACATACAAAAATATCTGGCGTGAAAGATATCATATATGATGATTTAGAAAATGAGGAGTAGGTAGATGAGTGGTTTTATAAAACTATTTGAAGATGAAACTGTTGGTACAATAGAAGCACTTGTCGGGGAAGCTCCGACACTTGAGTTACAAGAAGAACAAGAGTTAAGTATTATTTCTAACATTGTGCCACCAATCGTTTTAGCAAGAATTAAAGTCAGTGGTGATATAGATGCTCAAGCGATGGTTGCATTTCCTCCTAATATGGCAGCTTCTTTATCAGATATGATGATGGGTGAAGAAGCAAGTGAAAGAGAAGATGTTAGTGATGATGATTTAGATGCATCAAAAGAGATAATCTCTAATATCTTTGGGGCTATATCTACAGCACTTTCAGGACAAAAAGAGCTACCTATTTTGTCTTTTAGTATAGAGAGTATTGAACTTGTTAATGACAATGGAGAAGTGAGTTTAGAGTCTTTTAGTAAAATGTTCGTTTACAAGTTTTCTTTGGCAAACTTACATGCAATGATGATGTTTATTATTGACGATAAGTTAAATGAAGGTCTTTTTAAAGTAGCATCTAATGAAAGTTCTAATGTTTCAAACGCATTAGACGCTGGAAGCTCTGATAATAATTGCGCAGAAGATAGTGTTAAGCTCTCAGAAGAAGAATTGAAAAACATATCTTTAATTATGGATGTAAAATTACCAGTTCGTGTTAGAATTGGAAAAAAAAGAATGCTTTTAAAAGATGTACTTAATATGGATATTGGTTCTGTAATTGAGTTAAATCAATTGGCGAACGACCCTCTAGAAATTCTTGTGGATAATCATGTAATAGCACAAGGGGAAGTTGTAATTGTTGATGGAAACTTTGGTATACAAATAACATCAATTGGAACAAAGAAAGAAAGATTGAAACAGTTAAAAGCTTAGTTTAAGATTTTAGCAAAATATGGGGAAGAGATGAAAGAAAAAGTTTTAGTTGGAATGAGTGGTGGTGTCGATTCGACTATTACATCGTTATTATTAAAAGAAGAAGGGTATGAAGTAGAAGGTTTATATATGAAACTTCATTCAAAACCAGGATATCATGAAATACATCAGGCTCGTGCGCAAAAAGCTGCAGATTTTGTTGGTATTAAACTCCATGTACTTGATTTACAAGAGATATTTAATGAAAAAGTTTTTCAACCATTTATAGAGAGCTATGCTGAGGGTAAAACACCAAACCCATGTGCTTTGTGCAATAGAAACTTAAAATTTGGTGAAATGATTAAATATGCTGATGAAATTGGTGCGCAGTATTTAGCAACTGGTCACTATATTAAAACAGATGGTAAGTATCTGTATGCAGCAGAAGATGATACAAAAGATCAAAGTTATTTTTTATTTTATATCAATAGAGAGATTTTACCGAGACTTAAATTTCCACTTGGTCAAAGACATAAAAAAGACATTAAAGAACTAGCTGCCTCCATTAAAGGCCTCGAATCATTTTCCTCACAAAGAGAATCTAGTGAAATATGTTTTGTAGAAAGTACATATACAGATCTTTTAAAAGAGTATGTGCAAGTTGATCAGATTGGTGAAGTTTTAGATCAAGAGGGCAATGTCGTTGGAGAGCATAAGGGTTATATGCATTATACCATTGGTAAACGTAAAGGCTTTACTGTCCATGGCGCACATGACCCTCATTTTGTTTTAAAGATAAATCCTGAAAAAAATCAAATAATAGTAGGAAAAAAAGAAGATTTAGCATGTTTTAATGTAAAGCTTAATAATTTAAATATGTTTGATGACAGAAAAGAGTTTGATACTACAGTTAAATTAAGATATAGAACAAAATCCGTAAGGTGTCATGTGCAAATAAAAAATGAAATTGCAGAACTTACATTAGAAGAGGGTGTGTTCGGTGTAGCAGTTGGACAAGCAGCAGTGTTTTATGATGATGATAAACTTATTGGCGGTGGTTGGATTATAGAATCTTAAACCATAAAACTAGTGCAAATAAACAAATTCAAAACATTTCCCAAACTCCCCCAAACATTAAGCTACATCTAAGCAACACTTCTCTATAATTCCCATCCACAAACAGAGAGACCTTGTTTAAAAGGCCTAGAGAGACTTCGAGT
>NZ_JALSKT010000005.1 GCF_026988655.1 Sulfurimonas sp.
CAGGATTAGAAGTTACATCTCTACCATGAAAAAGAATAATATTGCTGTTCTACAGGGACTTAAAAGTGCTTTAGATGGAAAAGCTTACACTCCTGTTGGGGTTGGGTGCTGAATGGTTACGAAATTTAATGCTTTGTTCTTTTTCTATTTCCACTTCTGTTTGTTTATTTAAAAGCAAAGCGGTAATAAAGACAGTTGCAATAGTACCTAGAATAATCAACACAATTTCTTGCGTAAAGGGAGTACTGTCTGTAACTTTGTAGGCATAACGAAGATAAGTATAGCCAGCAATAAGTGTTAAAAATGTCAATAACAAATAAAGTATTTTTTTAGTGAATTTATCCATAATATAGTTCCTGATTATATAATTTTTCGCGATTATAGCAAAATATAGTATAATTGATAAAAAATAAATAAAGATGCACGGTAAATCAAAACATAAGTCATTCTCAGCTTGACTGGGAATCTAGCTTATAATTTCATATAAACTAGACCCTGAATCAAGTTCAGGGTGACTTTAGTTTTGAAATTATCTTAGTTTTGATTTACCGTGATAAAGATGAGTAAACTTGCAAATAGATGAAATTAAAAAGATAGGTGTTGTGTTACGTCCATCAACACCAGAATTAAAAGATAGTTACTATAAACTTGAAAAAGTTTTTTCAAAGTACAATATGGAAGTCTCTATTGATAGTATTAGTGCTGGTATGATTGGTGTCATGGGAATGGAGTTTGATTTGTTATGTGAAAACTCTGATGCACTTGTCACCTTAGGTGGTGATGGAACTTTGATATCGACGGTGAGGCGCTCTTTTAAGTATGATATTCCAATTTTTGGTGTGTATGCTGGAAGTCTGGGATTTTTAGCAGATATTGATTTAAATGAATTAGATGCTTTTGTTTCTAAACTGGTTAAGGGTAATTACCGAGTTGATGAGAGATCTATTTTAGAAGCAAAGCTTATACAAAATAATAAAGAGATAAGACTTTATGCTTTTAATGATATCGTTCTTACTCGTCCATCAGTATCGAACATGATTCATGTTGAAACATTAGTTGATTCAAAAGCATTTAATACTTACTATGGGGATGGAGTAATAGTGTCTACGCCAACAGGTTCAACTGCTTACAATCTTTCAGCAGGAGGTCCTGTTCTTTTTCCTTTAACAGATGTTTTTGCACTCACTCCAATTTGCCCACACTCATTGACACAAAGACCAGTGGTCTTACCAGGTAAATTTTCTATAGAGATGAAAACACCAAAAGATAAAGCCCTAGTAATTATTGATGGGCAAGATAAACATGAGCTAGAAGAGGGACAAAGTATTCATATTCAGCTAGCAAGAAATAAAGTTAAACTTATTCATAGAAATGAATTTAACTATTTTGATGTTTTAAAAGAAAAGTTAAATTGGGGTGAATAAGTGAGAAAACTAATGAAAAATATAAAATTCGTTATTGCATTATTTATTGCAGTAGCTGCGTTTAACACGGCTTTATTTGCACAAGATAAACAGATTGAGAGTCATGCTATTCTTTTGCAGTATCATAGATTTGGAGAAGCAAAATATCCATCTACTGATATATCTATGGAACTTTTCACAAAACAGATAAATTATCTCGCTGAAAATAATTACAATGTTTGGCCTCTCTCAAAGATAGTCAATTATCTTATGTTAAAAAAAGATTTACCGCCTAAAACTGTTGCCATTACGATTGATGATGCTTATAAAACAGTGTATACTAGAGCTTATCCTTTACTAAAAAAACATCATTACCCTTCTACTATTTTTGTAAATTCTTTGCCAATTATTCATCACTCTAAGCGGTATATGACTTGGGATGAGATGAAGGAAATGGGTGAAGATGGTGCTGAATTTGCTAATCATACCTATTCGCATCAGTATCTTGTTCGTATGTTTAGAAATGATCTTGAGAAACATGATAAAGAAGTAACTAAAGAGATACTAAAATGTGAAACAAAACTTGAAAAAGAGTTAGGTAAGTATGTGGTGACCTCGCCAAAAATGCTAGCATATCCATTTGGTGAGTATGATACACACCTTATGAATCTTATAAAAAAACTCGGTTACGTGGGCATAGCACAAAACTCTGGACCAGTGACAAACAATAGTAACTTACAGGCTTTACCACGATTTCCAATGTCTGGAAATTTTGGAAAAATGAAAAGTTTTATCTTAAAGTTAAACACTGTTCCTCTAGTGCTGAAAAAAATCTCTACTGAAGAAACAATAGTGAGTAAAATAAATAATCCGCCAAAGTTTTCTTTGACACTCAAAAAACCTGCGTATGGACTCCAATGTTTTACTTCCAATGGCAAGAAAATAGATATGAAGTGGAAATCTAAAACACAACTAGAAATACAATCGAGCGTTTTACTCAAATATCCACGTGATCATTACACATGTACAGCGATGTATAAAAAAGGTCAATGGCGCTGGTACTCTCATATGTGGGTAGTTCTAAAAGAAGATGAAAATACTACTCACTAAACGCAGCGCTCATGTATCCTACGACTTGCGTTTTGTCGTTACTTACATCGGCACTTGTTCGATAATCAAGAAGGGTTGATGTGAGTCTTTTATCTTTAGCTGTGATAAGTATAGCCTCTACTCCAATTTTTCCACAAGCTTCACACCCTTGATGTAATTCATTTGCGTTCAATGTTGCAATCGCTTCAAGACAAATAGTATCGAGTTTCTTTGCTTTTTCAATGTCATAATAATGACTTAAATCTGTACTGATTACTACAACTGTATCTTTGTCATTTAACAGATACTTTATAACCTCAGATAAGTGTTTTGGGTCTTCTTGACCATAAACCATTTCAACTACCGAAGCATTTTCAAGGTAGTATTTTATAAAAGGCATTTGCACCTCTGTGCTATGTTCTGCATGTGCATTTTCTTGAAAATGTAAGTCGAATTTTTTTATCAATGTATCTGCTAGTTTAGTATCAATTGGTATCTCGCCAAGTGGTGTTTCATAACTATCATACCTCGCAACACTTATACCATCAAGATAAACTCTATGACTCGGACCTATAACGACAACACGTTTTGCATGAGAGTTTTTCAAGAGTCTAAATGCAATATTTGCTGTAAATGCAGAGTAAACATATCCTGCATGTGGTACGATTATAGCACGGGGAATGATCTCTAAAATCCTTTCGTCTTTTATTGATTCATCTATAATCACATTATAATGATGAAACATTTTCTCTATTTCTGTTTTGCTTGCCGGATAAAACTGTCCGGCAACAGCATCTTTTCTTGTACTCATTCCCATACTCCTTCTGTAGCTCTATTACATTTTGGACAGCGCCCATCTATGAGAGCATTTTTTGTTACCGAATACCCAGTTCTATCTATAAGTAACTCACCACAATCAGGACAATATGTATCGCCATGCACTGGAACATTTCCTAAGTATACATATTTGAGTCCTGCTTCTTTAGCAATCTTACTTGCTCTTTGCAAAGTAGAAAGTTTCGTGGACTCATGATCTTGCATCTTATAATCAGGATGAAAAGCACTTAAATGCCAAGGCACATGAGTACCTAATTCATCGGCTATAAACGTAGCCATCGATTGAAGATCTTCATTGGAATCATTTTCACCTTCAATTAAAAGTGTAGTAACCTCCACCCAAATTCCTACCTCAATCATACCTTTTAGAGTCTCTTTTACTGCGTTTAGCCCACCTTTGAGTACCTTTTTATAGTAGGCATCATCCCAACTTTTTAAGTCAACATTTGCAGCATCAAGCCAAGACGCCATATCTTTAACAACTTTTGGACTCTCAAAGCCATTGGTCACAAAGATATTTTTTAGACCTCTTTTTCGTGCTAAAACACCGATATCTTTAGCATAAGGATAAAAGATCGTCGGTTCATTGTAAGTGTAGGCGATTGAAGAAGTGCCATTTTCTATCGCCAAATCTACCATCTTTTGTGGTGAGATTTCTACACTTGTATCTATACTATGTTCTTGAGATATTTGCCAGTTTTGACAAAATGGGCACTTAAAATTACAGCCAACAGTTCCAAAGGATAGGGCAGTTGACCCGGGTAAGAGATGATAGATAGGTTTTTTCTCAACTGGGTCAATATTTGCAGTGCTTGGATGTCCATACACGAGAGTTTTTAACTCTCCTGCTTCATTTTTATTGACACCACAAATCCCAACTTGTCCCTCTTTCATTTGACAATAATGCTGACACAAAAGACATATAATTTTATCTTTTTCTGGTATTGTTTTATAATATTGCATATTAGTCCTTTTTTATAAAGATACTTTATAGATGTAGACTAAAACTGAGATAATTTTATCACATAATTATAAAAATGTCAATTAGTATGATAAAATATGATTTCTAAAATAAAAATCAAGGTTAATGATGAAAAGAGTTATAATCAAAATATTATGTACATTGTCTCTACTAGCACTTTTAGGTGGTTGTTCAAAAGTAAGTGATGAAGATTTAAGAGCGGCACATGCAGCTGCAAACAATGGGGCGATAATCATTGATGTGCGTACTCCAGAGGAGTTTAGTACAAAGCATATTAGTAA
>NZ_JALSKT010000006.1 GCF_026988655.1 Sulfurimonas sp.
CTTTTTTATCTGAATATTGAATTTTTAGTTCACCCATTTGGTGACTCCTTATCAGCTCTCTTTTATCTCGGCTCTATAGTACTTTTTATTGGTTTAAACTTTCTTTATTGCATAATTTGGGTTAAATCAAGAAGCGTAAAGTTATTCCACACGGAGTATGGGAAGAATCTAACATCAAACTCAAAAAACACTTACAAGGCTTAGTCCTATATAGAAGCATTAGTTAATCTTTTATAATGTAGAATTACGTTAATAATTTAAAAGGTTTTCATAAATGAGCATTTACAGAGAGTACGACATCAGAGGTATCTACGAAAAAGAGTTGAATGAAGAGAGTGTAGTTAAAATTGGCTTTGGGCTTGCTAGTAAGATAGATGGGGAGTATGTATCTGTTGGATATGATGCACGTTCTCACTCTCCTATCCTTTTTGAGTATCTTGTGCGTGGTTTAAACGCAGGTGGGAAAAAAGTGCTTGATATGGGGATGGTTCCTACTCCTGTGAACTACTTTACAAACTATCAAATTTGGGATGGTGTTACTCCTTCTGCTTCTGTGATGATTACAGGTTCACACAACCCTAGTGAATATAATGGCTTTAAAATCACAGTCGATAAAGCGCCGTTTTTTGGTGAAGATATCTACGCTCTTGGGCGTGAATGTGAAACTATGGATATGCCAAACGCAGTGCCAAGAGATGTAACAAAAATCAATGCCGTTGAGAGATACATCGACTTTTTAGTAGAAGAATTTCAGCATATTAAAGGGATGACTGAGAAAATTGTTTATGATTGTGGTAATGGTGTTGCAGGAATTGTGACTGAAGATATATTTAAAAACTTACAGTTAAACACAAAAGGACTCTATGTTGAGCCAGATGGCACGTTTCCAAACCACCATCCAGACCCTTCTGTTGAAGCAAATTTACAAGATTTAAAAGTTTTACTTGAAAAAGAAGGTGACATTGGCTTTGCTTATGATGGTGATGCTGACAGGATAGCAGTCTTAACGCATAAGAACAATATCAAAGGCGATATGATGGCGCTTTTATATAGTATGACTATGGATAAACCAACGGTCATTGGTGAGGTGAAATGCTCACAAGTAATGTATGATGAGTTAGAACGTCGTGGGGCAAAAGCTATCATGTACAAAACAGGACACTCAAATCTTAAAGTAAAGATGAAAGAGGTCAATGCAGATCTTGCTTGTGAAGTAAGTGGTCACATTTTTTTTAAAAATCGCTACTTTGGTTATGATGATGCTATCTATGCAACCTTAAGAATGTTAGAGCTTATCCATGAGGGCATTGATCTTGACGCAGAACTTGCAAAACTTCCTAAAGTCTACTCTACTGAAGAGATCAAAGTAGAGACTACAGAAGAAGAAAAGTTCAAAATCATAGACAAAGTAAAAGAATTACTACAAAATCCACCAGCGGACTTTCCAAAAGTCAAAGATATCATAGATGTTGATGGTGTTCGTATAAACTTTGAAAATGGCTGGGGGCTTGTACGTGCGAGTAACACAACACCGGTACTTGTTACACGTTTTGAATCTACTTCAAAAGAAGATGCAAAACTTTATGAAAACTCAGTGAACTCTTTGATACAAAAAGCAAAAGATTTATTGTAAGGTAGAGCTGGATGAAAGTAGCTTTTTTAGGGATATTTATCTTGATTTTTGTTTTTCTTGGTTGTCAAGAAAATACAAAAGAGAAAGTGCATTTGATGGGTGCGCAGAAGAATTCTTATATCTACAGTCCAGCAAATGAGAACGATAAAAATCGTAAAAATCAAGTCAAAATTTCTAATATAAATGCGAAAACAAAAATCGAAATCGCTAAAATCGAAGCTGAAAACAAAGCACTGATTGCGAAGCTTGAAGCAGCTACTTCACAAGAAGTAGCAAAAACGGACTCCAAAACAAAAATCCAAACAGCTGTGATAGATTCTAGTGTGAAAAAAGACGGGATTAAGAGCACGACTTACATTGCTATAGCTATCATCATCCTGCTGATTATTGCACTTTTTATTTTCTACTTTAATAGTAAAAAAAACCGTGAACTTAAAGCCAAACTCAATAAAGAAAAGATTGATAAAGATATCCTGATCCATGAAAGAGAATTGACAGAAAAACGTTTTCACAAGATACTTGACCTTGTGGGTGAGGGGAAACTCTCTGAAGAAGTAGAACAAGATGTGATAAAGTCACTCACAAATCCTAAAGGTTCAGATACAAAAATCATAGAGCATAAATAGAAGTTATGTTTAATATTTATTTGGATAATATTCTAAAAAATATTAAGGATGATAATGCTTTTTTACACTACTCTATTTCTCGCTTTTCTCTACTTTAAAATTGCCCGTGTTTACAAGAAAGAAGAAGCCCAAAACAAAACGATGCTTATTCAAAATATCATAGTGGCTTTTGCTGTTGTGGTATTGTTTGCTTATGGTTTTACACATGAAGTTTGGTATGAAGTACTTCTTGTCTCTTACCTTTACTTTATCCTTGCCGCTCTTGTGGTCGCAGCAGTACAACTAGGGATATTTATAGATGGTAAACCCTTTATAAAGATAAGCCACCTCTACAAATCATTGGCACTTCTAGGGATGTTAATCTCATTTGCAGATGTATATTTATGGGGTATTTAATGCCAACTTTGCTATAATAATCTTACTGAATAAATGAAGGAATTTTTATGAAAACTCATACACTTTTAATGCCGCTAGATATGCATTTGCATCTTCGTGATGGTGTTATGCTTGAAAATGTTGCACCACTTACTGCGTTTACTTTTAGTGGGGCACTCATTATGCCCAACCTTGTACCACCAGTAGATACGCTTGAAGCGGTACAATCTTATAAACAAAGAATTATGGCTGCAGTGCCAAACGACTACTTTGAATCTTATATGACACTTTTTTACAAAAATTATGACAAAGCATTTTTAGAAAATGTTGTTGATGAGATTACAGCTATCAAGTTGTATCCTGCAGGGATTACAACGAACTCTGAAGGTGGTGTTTCTTCATTTGATATAGAAGAGATGCGAGTAACCTTAGAAGCTATGAGTGAATTAGGCATTCCACTTTGTGTTCATGGTGAAACTGATGGTTTTGTGATGGATAGAGAAGCGGAGTTTATGAGTATTTATGAATTACTAGCGAAAAACTTTCCTAAGCTTAAGCTAGTCATGGAACACATTACAACAAAAGCGGCTGTGGATATGCTTGACAAATACGACAATCTTTATGCGACTATCACAGTACACCACTTACTTTTAACGCTTGATGACGTGGTGGGCGGTATGATGATGCCACATCATTTTTGTAAGCCAATCGCTAAACGTCCAGAAGATTTAGATGCACTTCTGGGTGTAGCACTTGAAGCACATCCTAAAGTTATGTTTGGCTCAGACTCAGCTCCACATCCTCAACATAAGAAAGAGTCTTGTGGTTGTGCTGCTGGTGTTTTTACAGCGCCAATAGCTCTACAGCTTTTAACAGAGATTTTTGAACAGTTTGATAAGCTTGATAATTTACAATCTTTTGTCAGCGACAATGCTCAAAATATTTATGGAATTTGCCCTGAATTTAAAGAAGTAACACTTGAAAAAAGACCATTTGTCGTTCCTGAGAATTATGCAGGGGTTGTTCCTATGTATGCGGGCGAAGTTATAGGATGGGCTATAGAGAGTGTTGATTAGGATATTACTTCTCGAAGATGATTTGCTCTTTGGAGAGACGTTAGTAGACCTGCTAGAAGAGGAGGGACATGAAGTCTCTCTTTATCTCAACGGTCAAGATGCACTAGATGCTACCTATGAGCAAAAATTTGATCTTTATCTTTTAGATATTAATGTTCCATTGATTGATGGACTCTCACTTTTATCAGAACTGCGAAAAGCAGATGATGATACTCCTGCAATATTTTTAACATCACACAAAGACAAAGAGATATTAGAACGTGGCTTTTTAAATGGTGCAGATGATTATCTGAGTAAACCATTTGATAACAATGAACTCTTACTGCGTTTAAACGCAGTCATGCGTAGAGCTAAAAAAAGTGAACCAGAGTGTGTTGGGGCATTGTGTCATGATAAACTGCATAAAGGTGTTTTATACAATGGTGAGCGCTTAGAACTCTCAAACAAAGAGTATGCACTGCTTGTTTTACTGATGAATCACGTCAATGAACCTGTGCCAAAAGAGCTTATTTATGATGAGCTGTGGTCAAGTGCAGAGAGTGGGGGAAGTGATGGGGCGATACGGGTGTATATCAACCGTTTGAAGCAGCTTATACCGAGCATGAGCATACAAAATATACGAGGCATAGGATACAAACTTGTTTCGTAATCTGCGTATAAATATCTTTATATTTTATTTTTTAACGGTGAGTCTGTTTTTAGGTTCAGCTTATTATCTTGTTGATGTTCTTAAAATTCAAAATCTTTTTTTTCTTGTACTTATAGCTGTCTGTTTTGTGACTCTTGCAGGGATTTTTATCTCAAAACTTGCTGTTGATCCTCTTGTTGATTATGTTGAAAACTTACAAAACCTCTCAAAAGAAACACTCCATGAACTCAACCTTCCCATCAGCACTATCACAACCAATACACAGCTTTTAGCCAAAAAAATAGATGATGAAAAAAGTTCTAAGCGTTTGAAGAGAATTCAAGGGGCATGTGAAATGCTCAAAGAGCGTTATAATGAGCTTGATTATCATATTAAAATGCAAACAAGAGAAGCGGTTAAAGAGAAAATAATCCTCAGTGAACTTATAGAAGAAAGAGTCGATTTCCTTTCAAAAATTTATCCACAGATAAAGTTCGTTCTTGACTTAGAAGCCATAGAAATTATTAATGATAAAATAGGGCTTGGTAAGGTGATTGACAATATTGTTGATAATGGGGTAAAATACTCAGACAAATCAGATACGATAGAAATTCAACTCAAAAAGAATACTTTAGCTATAAAAGATTTTGGTATCGGGATGGATGAGATGGAACTACTTCATATTTTCGATACTTATTACCAAACGAACAAAGATATGCAAGGTTTTGGGATAGGGCTGAGTATGGTAAAACGATTTTGTGATACGAATGATATCCAACTTGCTTTTGAATCTACACCAAGAGTTGGAACAACAGTAAGACTAAACTTTAAAATATAACAGGAAAATAGATGCAAACAAACGACTTTATGGCATATGCAGAACAAGCGCTTGATTATGGTGTGATGGGAACTTTGATACTGATGAGTGTCGTAACTTTATGGCTTTTTATCGAGCGTATGATGTTTTATAAAACTATTCGTGTAGAAGAGTATAAACATAGAGATAATCTAGAGCTTGACTTGACTGACAATATCAATGTAATCAGCGCCATAGGAACAAATGCACCCTATGTTGGGCTACTTGGAACAGTTGTTGGAATCATGATAACATTTTATACACTTGGTGACATTGGCGCAGTTGATACAAAGAAGATCATGATAGGTCTTGCTCTTGCACTTAAAGCGACTGCTATGGGTCTTGTCGTTGCTATGCCTGCCATCGTTGCGTATACTATTGCTCTGCGTAAAGTAGAGAGAATTTTAACAAAATTTGATGTCATGCAAGAAGAGAAAAATGTCTAAGTGTAAAAAGAACTTTAAAAAGTTTGACCAGATTAATGTCATTCCTTTTATTGATATCATGCTTGTTTTACTTGTTATGGTTTTGACTACGGCGACTTTTATTAAGCAGGGAATTATCCCTGTTGATTTGCCAGAAGCTAAAGCTAGTGCGAAAGAAGATGTAAAAAAAGAGGTCACAGTGTATGTCAATGCAAAAGGTGAACTCTTTTTTGAGAAAGCCAAAGTTGATTTGGCAGGTTTGGAGAAAAAGCTCTCTGATATATCGAAAAAACAAACTGTTGTTCTCAGAAGTGATAAGGCGTCAAAGTTTCAAGACTTTGTAAGTGTGATGGATATCTTAAAAAGACTAGGACACGAACAGCTTTATATCGTTACGAAGGATTAAAAAGCTCTTTAGTATGCTTTATCTAAGAGTCTAAATTTTCTTGCTTCTTTGTGTTTTTGCTCTTCTTGCTTGCGCTGCGTTTGAGCTTGCATCGTTGCGTTTAACTCAGTGGAGAATTTTTTAGTTTCTACTTCTTTGACTTCATTGAAAAGAGTTGAGGCGAAAAAAAACAAAATCATGATAACGACAACACTAGCATAGAGTAAAATATAGTTTCTTATATGTCCTGTTTCAAAAGGATTTTCTATCTTCATTTACAGGATTACCTCTTGTAGCTTTAGTTTTTCATTTTCATTGCTGAGTTTTTCTATAGTTTGTACTGTGTCACTATCTATCAGGCTCCCTGTACTTTTTTGTAGAAGAGCAATAAGCGTAGAGTATGAACTCAAATCAACATTTTTTCCTTTGAGTGCTGCGTGCGAGATAAAAGCAATGATGTCAGTCTCTTTGATACTTTTAATACTCTTGAGTATATTTTGAGCCATCAAGTCCGTTGTCCTTTCATTGTTTAGGAGTGTTTTTTCTACTTTTTTATTTGCTATTTTACGTTCAATCCCACGACTATAAAGGGTCTTGCTGACTTTATCTGAAATTTTGCTTGTATTTTTTTGTGTGCTTGTTTTTTGAATTGTAGCTATAGGGAGGATAGCTCCAAATGCGATATTACTAATGAAAACTGTGATGATAAATATTTTATTATTCATGTATTTTTCCTTTGTGATGTACAAGTGTAATCATTATAAGACAATAAATTATAAATCATCTCTTTTTTTGCACAAATTATAGCCATATTCAATTAATTCTTCTGATTTGTGAAAATCAAAAGTACCACAAAGATTTCTTGGTATATCAATTTCGATGTCAGAAGGATACGCTGCAAGTTTCATACGTGCTAGTGCACCTTGAAGTGTCTCAAAAGATTTGTTTGCTACTGCATACATACCATCTTCTTTTGTTAGTGTTTTAGGTAGGGTAATGCTGTTAAGATACTCTTGTGCTTTTTTACGCAGAGAAGTGTCCATATCTTTTCGTTTTTTGATTTGTATATTTGCACTAGCTTCTCCATCAAGATTGACTGAAATAGTTAAATCTGTGTCATCTTTAAAAGTTGGGGCTATAGGAACAGGATTGAGAACGCCACCATCAACGAGCTTTTTGCCTGAGGGGCTGATGTATGGAGTGAAGAACAGAGGTAATGAGATGGAAGCTCTTACTGCGTTTAGAAGTGAACCACTGTTTATCCAGACTTCTTTTTCGGCATCAATGTCAGTGGCAACGGCAGTAAAGTTGATCCTTAAATCTTCAATATTATAATCACCTACAAGTTCTTTGAGTTTACTAATAAGCTTTTTGCCTGAGATGAGTCCACCTGAACCGTTAAAATCAAGAAGTGTAAGCATTTCGAGAGTATTGACTTCTTTGAGCCAATTTTCATAAATATCAAGTTTACCAGCAGCATAAAAACCACCAACAAGCGCACCAATGGAACAGCCAGAGATAGATTCTATCTCATAGTCATTTTCTTCCAGGTATCTGATAATTCCTATGTGAGCCAAACCACGAGCTCCACCACTTCCAAGCACTAAAGAAACTGTTTTTTTCTGCATAATAACTCCTTTATTTTATAGAAAAACGGTATGTTATACCTGTACCGACATTATAGGAACGTAAAGAATGATTTTTGCGATACAAACCCATTTGTTCAATGGAAGTTGTATAGCCTAACTGCCCAAATAGTGCATAATTATCACTTAAGCTGTAGTTTACGCCAAGCGATGGTTTGAATATAATACCTCCAATATTTGTTCCAAATTGGAGTTGTACAAAGTTTTGAAACCTGTTTGAACTGCTATACTGCGTTTGTAAACCAAGTCCGGCCGATAATTCTCCATAACCGGGGTATCCCATGAAATCATTGTATGCAATACTTCCTTGTATTGGAATATACCAGTTTTTTGCTAAGAGTTTGTCAATCTGAAATGAAATCATATGAATATTATGATGAGATTTATCATCAACTTTTGCTAAAAATTCAGTTTGGTTAAAAAAGTTAAATCGAATGCCTGAATAGTAAGATCTTTCACTCCAATCTTTTGCCTGTGTAGTTCTAGCATTATGAGAAAAATGATAGTTCACAGCAGCCCCAACTGTATAGTTTTTTGAAGTTCCCATAGGTGCAATGAGATAGCCACTTGATAGTGTTACTCCAAGGTCTTTGTTTAATGCATACTCCAAGGAGACTTTAGGATAAATAAGCAGTCCTGAACCTGTGTCAATATCATTTGGGGAATATCCTCCTGAACCTACCCCAAGTTGTGTGTAAAGATTTACTCGAGACGCAAGGATAGATTTATGCCCAACTCCATGTAAAAGATGGTTGTATAATGGTAGCCCTCTATAGCCTACTTCAACCTCTAAAAATAGGTAACTACTCTCGTTAATAAAATGAGAAAACTGTAGTGCTGTAGTTTGGATAGTCTCTTTGTTTGCCCCTGTCGGATGTATTTGAAAGATATTATTGAACTCTATTGTAAAGATATTTTCATTTGAATTTGGAGCGTTGTATTGTGATTTTACAGGCTTGTTAGCATACGAGTAGGAAGTTGTGAGATACGATACCGGTGCTTGTAGAAAAAAATTGAGTTGAGAGTTGTCTATTTGTGAATTGTTGAATGTAAAGTTTGTGTAATTTATGCCGAATGAAAGAGCATCATTGACTTGATAGCCAAGACCTAGATAACTCTTAACGAATCCACCTGCCCAGAGAGCTCCTTACTCGCTTCTATGCTTGCACCACCGCCACCACCGCCAAGTGATAGACCTCCATTGATAAATATATCACCGATGATTTTTCGCTGTAAATGGAGAGTGGCATCTAAAGTCATAAAACCACCATAGTCCCCTTTTACAAGTGGTGCATGCATACCAAAACCAAAATATAACCATTCATTGATTTGCTGTAGATAGTGTGTACCTAGTAAATCAATGGATTTATTGTCTGCAAGAGAGATTATTTCATAGTCTAATACTATCAATCCCTTTGTACTGCTTTCTTGTTCTAGTGTGGAATCTTTTTGTATTGCTAGTAGCGTATTTGAGCTTAAAAGGATGAAGAGAAAAATTGCATTTATTTTCATAGAGTGAGAACCTTGTGAAGATTCTACTCTATGTATGCTTTGACGTTTCTTATTCGCTTTCTTACATCATACCTGGCATTCCCATTTGTGGAGGCATTCCTGCTCCTGCGTCTACAGCAGGTTCTGCTTCTGGGATGTTGTAGATTGCTGCTTCTGTTGTAAGAAGTAAGCTTGATACAGAAGTTGCATTTGTGAGTGCTACACGTTCAACTTTGAATGGGTCAATTATCCCTGCTTCAAACATATCTACATACTCACCAGTTGCAGCATTGAAACCGATGTTTTCATTTTTAGCATTTTCAATTGCATTGACAACAACACCTGTATCAAAACCAGCATTTTGTGCTATTTGTTTCACTGGAGCTTTCACTGCACGTAAAATAATCTCCGCACCGATTTTTTGATCACCTTCAAGGTCGTCAATAGTTACTTTTGCAGCAGCACGGACAAGAGCAGCACCGCCACCGATAACGATACCTTCTTCAACAGCGGCTTTTGTTGCACTCAGTGCATCATCAACTCTGTCTTTTTTCTCTTTCATTTCAGTCTCAGTTGCAGCACCAACTTTAATGACAGCTACACCACCACTAAGTTTTGCAAGACGTTCTTGAAGTTTTTCTTTGTCGTATTCGCTAGTAGTAGCTTCTATTTGCGTTTTGATTTC
This sequence comes from Sulfurimonas sp., assembly GCF_026988655.1. Taxonomy (GTDB): domain Bacteria; phylum Campylobacterota; class Campylobacteria; order Campylobacterales; family Sulfurimonadaceae; genus Sulfurimonas. Next base: position 9,827 of record NZ_JALSKT010000006.1, read on the forward strand.
AGATATACGTGCTTTTACAGCTTCTTCATTACCGGCACCATTTACGATAACAGTGTTATCTTTGTCGATAACTACACGTGCAGCTTGACCAAGCATAGAAATTTCTGCACCTTCAAGAGTGTGTCCTGTCTCTTCTGAGATAACTGTACCAGCAGTTAAAGTAGCAATATCTTGAAGCATTGCTTTTCTTCTGTCGCCAAAACCTGGAGCTTTTACCGCAGAGATATTTAATACACCACGGAGTTTATTTACCACTAAAGTAGAAAGTGCTTCACCCTCTACATCTTCAGCAATAATAAGCAATGGACGATTTGTTTTTTGCACTTGTTCTAAAACTGGTAGTAAATCTTTTAAAGAGTTGATTTTACTATCAACGAGTAAAATCCAAGGATTTTCAATCTCAGCTGTCATCTTCTCAGTATTTGTTATGAAGTAAGGACTTAAATAACCACGGTCAAATTGCATACCTTCAACAACATCTAATTCATCAACGATACCTTTAGCCTCTTCAACAGTGATGACACCATCTTGACCAACTTTTTCCATAGCTTCTGCTATCATATTTCCAATCTTTGCATCAGCATTTGCTGAGATTGTAGCAACTTGTGCAATTTCACTTTTGTCTTTGATAGATTTAGAAGCTTCTTTGAGGTTTGCAAGAATAGCATCACAAGCTTTGTCCATACCACGTTTTACTTCAACAGGGTTCGCACCGGCTGTAATATTTCTCAAACCTTCACTAAAGATAGCATTTGCAAGTACTGTCGCTGTTGTAGTACCATCACCAGCCTCATCAGCAGTGTTAGAAGCTACTTCTTTTACGAGTTGTGCTCCCATATCTTCTAGTGGATCATTCAGTTCAACTTCACGAGCCACTGAAACACCATCTTTTGTAATAACTGGAGCACCATAACTTTTTTGAATCAATACATTACGACCACGAGGCCCCATAGTTACTTTTACTGCATCTGTTAGTTTTTGAACACCACGTGCAAGTGAATTACGAGCGCTATCTGAAAAAATTATTTCTTTTGACATTTTTTATACTCCTTGATTATAATTAAAATTTTGTTATTTAAGCAATGATTCCGAAGATATCATCTATGTCTAATACCATATAAAGAGTGCCATCAAATGATACTTCATTTCCAGAATATTTTCCAAAAAGAACTGTATCACCATTCTTAACTTCTGTTACTTCTGAACTTACTGCTACAACTTCTCCACGAGAAGGCTTTTCTTTTGCATTATCTGGGATAATGATACCCGAACTAGTAGTATTTGCCTCTTCAACACGTTTGACCAATACTCTTTTTCCTAAAGGTGTAAAATTCATTATATCTCCTTAAATAATATTAATTTATTTGTTGAATATTACAAAAAAAAAGTAAAAATGTCAATAGCCTTAGTCTATATGACTAAACTTTATTGAATTTTTAGAGTAAGGTTTTTATTTTTCTACTAGGAAGAAATAAAATTATAAATAAAATCTATATTTTAGTAAACTTAAAGTTTTAAATATGTATAATTCCACCCTCTTAAAAGATGTCAGGGTAGCTCAGCTGGTTAGAGCACTGGTCTCATAAGCCGGGGGTCGGGGGTTCAAGTCCCCCCTCTGACACCATTTATTAAGAGTGTTTATAAATATTCCGGATTAGCTCAGCGGTAGAGTAGGTGACTGTTAATCACTTGGTCACTGGTTCGAATCCAGTATCCGGAGCCACTTTTTAAACATACTTTTACATTCCGGATTAGCTCAGCGGTAGAGTAGGTGACTGTTAATCACTTGGTCACTGGTTCGAATCCAGTATCCGGAGCCACATTATATATAACCCCTAAAATACAACTTTCAAACTACTTTCTAAATTTCTTAGGCACCACCACCAACTTCAGCATCTAGATCAAGATAGTGCTTGTCATTACGTGGTATTGTATCACTTTTATCACGGGCTATTTCAAGTGCTTTTATTACTTCGTCGAGTTTTTCATAAGGAAGATGGACTTTCCAGTCATGGTCATCGTCACCTTCCATTGAAATCGCTATACTTACTACTGGACTGCTAAAGTCACCGTATGGTTGTTCTATATGTGCAATACTTATCTCTCCATATCTTGAGTTTGGTAATGATATTGTTGCTATTGGTAATGCTGATTTTGGCATTGTTCTCTCCTAGGTATATAGCTCATACGGCAATTATTAACTAAAATAAATTTTCGGATGGCATTGAATAAAATCATATCTCAGGAGACTGAAACTATTTTCTAAATAAAGATATAGTTGATCTACAACAGCAAAATAAAGTAGAAATTAGATATGTTTATATATAAGATTTTATAATATTATATTCACCTGTAGTATGTGTACGTTAGATGAAGAAGCTAGGAGTAAGAAATTATTTTAAAGATACCTACTAGGGGGAGTAAAGCTAAGAAAAAGTATAATTATTTTTCTAAAAGCTAGTTTGAATGTTTTGTTCTACGTGCTTTTAATATTTTATAGAGTACTTTTGAAAATGTTTTTATAGCATGTATATCATTGATAGCAATTGTAAGAATATCAGATTTTATAGTATGGTTGTTGGTTATATCTTTAATGATATATGCACTTTGTTTATTGGCTTCACTTATCTTTTTATATATTTCATCCATATCTTTAAGTGCATCTTCATCTCCAGCATAAGCACGATGAAATGCTCGAACACTTTTGAGTATTTGGTATCGCATATTTTTGTAAAATTTTTGTTCTTCTAGTGATGTTGCATTGTAAAAGACATCTAAATCGTATAGCATATCTTTTATTGTTTTTGCGGCTATAGCTAAGGAGTTCACTTCATCCGTTTTTATTTTTAAGAGTGTATTATAGGCTTCATAATTGTTTTTTACAGTAAGTTCAGAAATGTAATGATATATTTCACCTTCAAGTAAACGAATCTTTTTATAGAGTTTGTTGTATGAAAGATCAAAATTTGTATCAAATTTTTCAAGTAATTTATCTACAGCACTGTTTTCTTCTAAAACTTTTGGTGGTGGAACATTGATGGCAAGGAGGGCAAACTCTTCTACCTTGCCTGCAAGATGTGGGATCTCCTTTTCAAGCGCTTCCATAGCTATCTCTGGTATATCTGTTGAAACATTTTCGATGAAATGAGTGTAATGTTCTTCCTCTTTTTTAAAAAACCTTTGTGTAAACGCAGTAAGCAGTCCAATGAAAGGGTACCAAAGTAAAACACCAAAAAGATTAAAAATAGAATGAAGCATTGCTATTTGTATAACACTATTGATGTTGCTAAAGAGACTCTCTACAAGATAAATAAGTTGCTGTATAAATATAAGAGCAAGCACGCCGGTAGAGAGATTAAATATAAGGTGAGCAAAGGCAACTCTTTTTTTATCTGGGGTTCCACCGATAGAACCTAACAATGCTGTAACAGTCGTTCCAATGTTTGCACCAATAACAAAAGCAGCTGCCGCTTCAAAACTGATAACATTCACGTATAAAGCACTTTGTGCTATTGCTATTGAAGCTGAGCTTGATTGTATGACAGCGGTTAATGCCAGACCTACAACTGCATACCAGTAAGGGTTAGAAAATGAATATGCCGCAATATCAAAAGTTTGGGAGATGGCACTAAAACTATCCTTCATCCCCTCCAAACCAAGGAATATCAATCCAAATCCTACCATAGTACCAAAGTAGTTTTTCCATTTTGTAGTGTCTGAACTAAGTACTTGTCCTAGTCCACCGATGCCAATGACCGCGTAGGAAATTAACTTGATGTTCATACTAAAGCCTACAATGGCAACTATCCATGCTGTTATAGTCGTTCCAAGATTGCTACCCAAGATAATAGCGATGCTACTCTCAAGGCTCATAAGTTGTGCTCCAACAAGTGAGAGTGCCATGAGAGTGACAACAGAAGAACTCTGAAAGAGTGCAGTAGAGAAAATCCCCGTTAGGAGACTTTTAAAGTGTGTTTTTGTTATATTTTTAACGAGTTGTTTAAAAGCTCTACCCGCAGAGGCTTTGATCTGTTCTTCGAGATAAAGCATCCCAAAAAGAAAGAGTCCTAAACCTGAAAATGCTTCTATCCATATCTCATAATGTTGCATGATAGAGTCTTAGTGGGTCTTTTTTTTACGTTTGAAATTCTTAGTAGGAATGTAAAATTCGAGCTTGCCTACTTTTTTGATAGAAACTTCTTCTGTTTGAAGAAGTTCTTCCAAGCTGTGTTTACTTGCATCATCAAAAAGAAGATTGATATCATCCATAGTAAGCGGGCGCTTATCTAGTGTGTTGAGTATCTCTTCTTTTGTATGGTAAACATTATTTGGTTCAGCATGAGTTCTTGAAGCAATATGTATAGGTAACTTTTTGTCAAATTGTTGAGCAATCGTATGAAGTTCTTTGTAACTTATCCCCATAACTGGATATGCAGGTGGCCTGTCAATGGTATTTAAGTCAATTCTAGCTGCGTTTACTTGTGGTAAAACAGCATTGAGCTTCATTATCTCCTCTTTTGTATCATTGAGTTCATGAACAAATAGAATTTCTATAAATAATTTCCCTTTGTATACTTTGCTAAATTCGATGACATTTGCAACTATATCTTCAATATGAATATCGTGAAAAGGTCGGTCAATTTTTTTAAACACATCAGGAGACACTGCGTCAAGAGAAAGTTTTACTTCATCAAGTTTGAGTAAAGAATGAAAAACTTTCTCATCACTTAAAGTGGCACTATTTGTAAGTATGAGGGTGTTTGTTTGACCTTTTATTTTATTGATGGCATCTATAAGCTCATCAAGATAAGGATAAAGTGTTGGTTCTCCATTAGCTGTGAGTGTAATTACATCTATTTTATCATGAAGATGTTTTTTGAGTTCATTGATGACTTCTTCAACTGTTATAACTTCTGTTTGTTTATTTACGGTTGCAGTTGGAGCTAGTTCACAATAAAGACAGTCGAAATTACATTGTTTGGTAGATGGAGAGAGGTCGATACCTAGACTCATGCCAAAACGGCGTGAGTTTATAGGTCCAAATATTATATTATTTTTTGCTGACACGATGGCATTCGTTGATAAAATGTTTTGCATGTTCAACTGGCACATCAGGAAGGATTCCATGACCAAGGTTAAAAATGTGGCGTTTTCCTTGCATAACACTTTGGATATCTTCTACAGCCTCAGTTGTAGCTTCTTTGGAGTAAAGACGACACGGTTCCATATTTCCTTGAAGTACATACTTGTCTCCAAGTTTTTCACGAGCTAACTCCATTGGAGTTGACCAGTCAACACCAAAAACATCAAAGTTACCATATACTTTGTCTAAAAATGCTGGTACCCCTTTTGGAAACATGATAATAGGTGTTTGTGGATATTTTTCTTTTAGATACTCAGCAATTTCAACCATATACTTCCAAGAAAATTCATCATATTTATTTGGTTCAATCGCTGCTGCCCAAGAGTCAAAGATCTGCACAACATCAATACCAGACTGAATTTGTTTTTCCATATAAAGTTTTACAACTTCAGTTACCTTTGCAAGTATTTTATGCAAGAGTTCAGGGTTCGAGTACATCATCTTTTTACAAATGTTGTATGTTTTCGTTCCTTGTCCTTCTATCATATATGTTGCAAGTGTCCAAGGTGAACCTGTAAAACCTATAAGGGCTTTATCCTCAGCAAGTTTTGTTTTAATGAGTTTGATAGTGTCATAAACATATGTTAGTTTGCTTGCAGCTTCTTCCCCTCCGATAAGTTTATCAATATCGCTTTCATTTGTAATAGGGTCAGAAAATTTAGGGCCTTCTCCTTTGACAAAAGATAAATCCATACCCATTTCATCTGGAATAACAAGGATGTCACTAAAAAGTATCGCAGCATCAACACCAACAATGTCAATAGGCTGTAGTGTTACTTCACATGCCATTTCAGGATTGTGGCAAAGGTTTAAAAAATTTCCAGCTTGTGCCCGAACTGCCATATACTCAGGAAGATAACGCCCAGCTTGTCTCATCATCCATACAGGTGTGTATGGTGTCTCTTTTCCAAAACATGCATCTACAAATATTTTAGGAGTTGGCATTGCGTGCCTCCATGCATTGAATTTCAATTCTTATACTCATTTTTTTTCCTTAGTGATTGTGTCCAACTTTACTTAAAAAATACAAACCAACAGCAACGGCAGTAATAGATAAAGCTAAATATAATAGTTCTAGTGGTGTTTGGTAACTTGCAAGACCCACCTTTTTAAAGAATCCTACAACCAAAACCATTACGATTACTTTGGATATTTTGTCTTTAAGTTGATCAAGAGAATGGATAGATAAAATCTTATTTTCCCTTGTTGCGTCTTCTCTTGCTGCATCAATATCTGAAATAAATAACTCATATAAACCAAAAGAAAACAACAGCATAACAACACCGATAAGATACAAGTCTACAGCACCTATGATACCACCGACAACGAGTTCATGAAAGTGTTCAGGATGATGATGGTTAATGTAGGTGTCGATGACAAGTTTTGCTGTGTCATAAACGTCAAAACTAGCAACAATAAATAGGACTACAGCCCCAACAAGACCAAATATAACAGCCATCAAGACCATAAAACGTGAACCCCAAAGTCCACCTTCAAATATTCTTTCAATCATTATGCTAACTCCTCCATCTCTATCCATTTTTGAGCAATTCTTACTGCGTTTGTTGCTGCACCTACACGTAGATTATCTGCAACAACAAACATATGTAGCATATTGTTAGCATAAACATCTTCACGAATTCTTCCAACGAAAGTCTCATTTTTATCAACACAATCTTTTGGCATTGGATAGAGTTCTTGTTCTGGATCATCTACAAGTACAATATTTGGCGCTTTTTCAAGGATTGCTTTTGCTTCATTTGCTGAAACTTCACTGTCAAATGTAAGAGTCAATGCCTCAGAATGTCCACGAAGAACAGGAACACGTACACAAGTTGCACTTAGTGCTATCTCTTTATGCATAATCTTTGTTGTTTCGTTTACCATTTTCATCTCTTCTTTTGTGTAGCCATTTTCTGTGAACTTATCAATTTGAGGGATAACGTTGAGCGCAATTTGTTGATTAAAAGCTTTGATCTCTGCTTCATCAAGTTTAAAAGCAAAAAATGCTTGCATTTGATTGACAAGCTCTTGCATTGCAGTTTTTCCTGCACCACTAGTAGCTTGGTATGTACTTACATCAACGCGTACTAAATCATATACATTGTCAAGGGGTTTGAGTGTTTGTACCATTTGAATGGTTGAACAGTTCGGGTTTGCAATGATTCCTGTATTTTTCCATAAGGCAATATCTTCAGGATTAACTTCAGGAACCACAAGAGGAACATTTGGCTCCATTCTAAAGTGTGATGTATTGTCAATCACTACAGCACCTGCACGTACTGCATGGGGTGCAAATTCTGCACTAACACTTCCACCGGCACTAAAGAGCGCAATTTCTACAGCTTCTTTTTCGAAAACATCATGTGTTAGTTCTATGATGTCAAAATTTTCATCGTTGAAACTTACTTGTTTGCCAATACTTCTTGCGCTAGCAAGTGGGATTAGCCTATTGAGTGGAAAGTCGATTTCCTCTAAAACTCTGAGTATCTCTTCTCCAACGGCACCATTTGCACCAACAACTGCAACATTATATTTTTTCATAATCATCTCCTATATTTATTTTCGTACATCTAAAAAGAGTTCATCTTTTTGAATTTCTTGCGTTTCACTGAGTATTACAGAACGTTCAACTACAGAAATGAGTTCCCGAATATTTCCGGGCCAGTTGTATTGTAAAAGTTCACTTTTAGCTTGCGGTGAAAATATTTTTAAATCAAAACCGTATTTTACACAATTTTGCTCAACCATAGCTTCAGCAATTTGTAAAATTTCATCTTTTCGCTCTCTCAAAGGAGGAATATTTAAAGGAATTGTATTTAAACGATAAAATAAATCCTCTCTAAATTCACTGTTTTTAATCTTTTCATTGAGGTTTGCATTTGTAGCTGAAATGACTCGTATGTCTATTTTGATAGCTTTTGGTGAGCCTAAGCGACGTACTTCTTTTTCTTGCAGCGCACGAAGTAGTTTTGCTTGAACGGAGTAGGGCATTTCACCTATTTCATCTAGAAAAAGGGTGCCTCCATTTGCTAGTTCAAACTGTCCAGTTTTTGCTTGGCTAGCATCAGTAAAAGCTCCTTTTTCAAACCCAAAAAGTTCACTCTCTATAAGATTTTCAGGTATAGCGGCCATATTGATAGCGACAAAAGGCTTTTTTGCTCTTGGAGAATTTTTATGAATATAAGAAGCAAAAACTTCTTTACCAACACCGCTTTCTCCCAAAAGTAAAATACTTGCATCCGTTTTTGCCGCTTTGTCAGCAATATGTAAAACTTTTTTGAGTGCTTCAGAAGAACCGAGAAAATCATTTGTTTTCTTTTTTGTTTTTGGTGCTGTTTTTTTGACTTTTTGTACGACTTCTTCACGCTTGATTGCAGCGATGAGCGTGTCGATATCAAATGGTTTGAGCAAAAAATCTTTTACACCAAGATGAATAGAATCTATAGCACGACTAAGCGTTGCGTTTCCAGTCATAATGATGACTTCATAGCGACCATTTAGTTCTTTAACAAACTCTATACCATCCATACCGGGCATATTTATGTCAGTAATAACCAAGTCGTAGCTTGTATCAAGTCCTTTGAGCGCATCTTTTGCATTTTTAAAAGTTTTCACTTCAAACTCTTTATAATCGCTCATAGCAATTTCAAGAGATTTTCTCATATTTATATCATCTTCAACTATTGCTATTTTCACTCAAAGTCCTGTTTTATGGCTATTTTAGTGGTGAAATTTTAGCAAAATTATCATTAAAATCGACTTTGAAACATGTTGTTTTTAATGTAAGAATAATCGTTGATTTACTTTGGCTATTGAGAACCTTTTGTGAATGTTGAATATTTAGACCAAGTTGATGTATGTAGTCTATAAATTTTTCTTTATTTTTGGAAATAATTTTCTTGAGTGATGCATTTGTATCTGCTTCAAGCATAATACTATCGTAAGGGTTACCCAGACACTTCTTCATACTTTTTGCGATAGTGAGTTGTTCATTGTATAGTGTTGCATCTTTGATTACATAGCGGTAAGAGATAAGGTATTCACTTGCTGCGTTTAGAGCAAGTGAATGAAAGAGAATTAGTGAGAAAATTGCGAGTGTGAAAGAGTTATTTCCATTTCTACTTCGCATAAACCATCTTTAAACGTTGTTTCTACTATATTTGCATTTTTAACCATTGCTTGTACGGATGTTCTGACTGTTGAGCGTTTGACCATCATATTTTTGACAAGGTCTTGCCCATCAACATTTACACCTTTTACTTTTTCAGCTATGAGTCTGTAAGCATCAGCAGTAGCCGCACGTTTAGCTAAAGCATAAGCCTGTGCTGGAGAAGTTGTGTTCATCGGAGCAACACCTTGACCAACTACAGAGATTAAGACAGGCTTGTCTGCTTTGAGAATTGGCGCTTTAGAGGCAGCTGGCTTCGTGAGTGGTTCTTTTTTTATCTCTTGATATATAACGTTTACTGTTGTCTCATTAGGAGTATCTACAGTTTCAGTTTTTACAGGAGGTATTTTTGCTACCTCTTTTTTATGTGCTGCATTTGGACCCATAGCACATGCAGACATGCTAAGTAAAGAGAGTAAAAGTAGAGAGAATTTCATTTAATTTCCTTAAAGATGGAGTAAACAAACTCCACTTGTTTTAGTCTTAATAGCAACTATTATTCCAATTCTAAAGTTGGAGCTTCGTTACTTTCATCATTATCTTCATCTTCATCCTTTTTTGGACAACGTGAGATACTTGCGACTTCATCGCCTTTTACAATATAGACACCAGATGTATTACGACTTGATTTTGAAATAGTTTGCATATCTACACGAATCATCTTCCCAGCTTTAGTTAAGGCCATCATATCCATATGTTCATCAACCATTAAACAACCCACAATGAACTTGCCAGTTTTAGTCGTCATTTTCATCGCGATTACACCTGAACCACCACGGTTTGTAAGTCTATATTCACCTGCTTCAGTACGTTTTCCTATACCTTTTTCAGCCACGATAAGGATTTCTTGTTCATCAGTTGCAATGATGTTAGCATCAACAACTTCATCACCTTCATGTTTAAACTTGATACCTCTTACGCCACGAGTGCTACGACCTTGCTCTCTTGTTTTTTCTATCTCAAATTTAATACATTGTGCAAGTTTTGTAACTATGAATAGATACTTGACACTTTGATCTGCAATTTTAGCAGTAATGAGTTCATCATTATCATCAAGAACTATTGCTCTTACACCGTTACTTCTTATATTGCTAAATTCACTTAGGTTTGTACGTTTTACGACACCATTTTTAGTAAAGAAAACAAGCCCTTTATCATCACTAAAGTCAGTCGTTGGGATGATAGATTGAATTTGCTCATCAGCCATAAGGTTTACAAGATTTACAACTGCCTTACCTTTTGCAGTACGACTACCCTCTGGAATACGGTAAACTTTAAGCCAGTGAAGCTGTCCACGGTCAGTTACAAACAGTAATGTATCGTGTGTGTTACAAGTAAAGAAATTTTCTATAAAATCATCTTCATATGTAGTAACGGCAGTTTTTCCTTTTCCACCACGTTTTTGTTTTTCATAGTTTACTAAAGGAACACGTTTGATGTATCCTCTATGTGTTATAGTTACAACCATCGGCTCATTAGGAATGAGATCTTCAATATCGATGTCATCATAGTCATCTTCTATCTCAGTTCTTCTTGGTGTAGTATAAGTAGTAAGCACTTCATCAAACTCTTCACTGATAATGCCATGGAGAACTTCTTCACTTCTTAAAATTGATTCAAGGTACTCAATGAGTTTCATAAGCTCTGCAAGTTCATTTTCTATTTTTTCAATTTCTAAACCAGTTAAACGACCAAGTCTCATAGCCACGATACTTTGCGCTTGAATTTCACTAAAGTCAAATTCTGTAACAAGATTTGTACGAGCATCTTCTTCATTTGTAGAAGCACGAATAACACGAATAACTTCATCAATGATATCTATGGCTTTTTTCAAACCTTCTAAGATATGTGCGCGCGCTTTTGCTTTTTCAAGATCAAAAATAGTACGACGAATAATGATAGTTTTACGGTGATTGATAAAGTGTTTTAGAATTTCGATGATACCAAATATACGTGGTTCTTGATTTAATATAGAAAGCATGATAATACCAAAAGTATTTTGCATTGCTGTTTGTTTAAAAAGATTATTAAGTACGATTTCACTCATTGCGTCACGTTTAAGCTCGATGACAACTCGCATACCATCACGGTCTGATTCATCTCGAATAAGTGAAACGCCATCTATCATTTTATCTTTGACTAGGTTGGCAATATTTTCAATAAGACGCGCTTTGTTTACTTGATATGGAAGCTCATCAATAACAATGATCTCTTTTTTAGCACTTTGTTCTATATGTGTTTTAGCACGAACTTTGATACGTCCACGTCCTGTTTCATAAGCATCCATAATCCCTTTTTTACCAAAAATAATACCACCCGTTGGAAAATCAGGAGCTTTGATATGTTCCATAATTTCTGGAAGTGTAATGTTTGGGTTTGCAAGAAGTGCTTTGAGTCCATTCATAATCTCGGTAGGGTTATGTGGTGGAATATTTGTTGCCATACCAACAGCGATACCTGATGAACCATTAATCAAAAGATTTGGTACACGTGTCGGCATAACATCTGGTTCTTTTGTCGTAGCATCGTAGTTGTCTATCATATTAACAGTGTTTTTTTCAAGATCTTTTAGTAGCTCTCCTGCATACTTTGTCATACGTGCTTCTGTATAACGCATAGCAGCTGCAGAGTCACCATCTACTGAACCGAAGTTTCCTTGACCATCAACGAGTTCCATTCTCATTGAAAAGTCTTGAGCCATACGAACGAGTGCATCATATACAGCAGTATCACCATGTGGATGATACTGACCGATAACATCACCAACGATACGTGCTGATTTTTTATACTTTGCACCAAAAGAGAGATTGAGTTTATCCATTGCATAGAGAATTCTTCTATGGACTGGCTTTAAACCATCTCTTACATCAGGAAGCGCACGCCCGACTATAACACTCATAGAGTAGTCAAGATAGCTGTTTTGAAGAGTCTCTTCTATATTTATACTTTGTACATCGTCGTTATTTAGCAAGTTGCTCATTGAAACACCTAAAAATAATTTTACTTATAATAGCTAATTATCCCTTAATAAAATGTTTAAGTTAAGTTTACTTTGTTAGAAAATTTAGAATAATAGCAATATTTTCAGATTGATTAAAATTTAATCAGTTTAATTACTTTATCAATAAGCATTTGTTCTATACTTAGCTAATCAAAACAAAAAAAGGATTGACATGAAGAAATGGTTATTAGCACTTTTGTTTGCTTTACCTACATTTGCATTTGCTGAAGATACACCGACATTAGATACTGGGGATACTGCGTGGATGATGATGTCTACTGCATTAGTATTGCTTATGACACCCGCAGGTCTTGCTCTATTTTATGCAGGTATGACAAGAAGTAAAAATGTACTTAATACTTATGCTATGGTATTTGGAGCATTTGTTGTTGCATTTGTAGTATGGATTATTGCAGGTTATTCTATTGCGTTTGGAACTGCAGAGTCTGCAGCAGTACAACAAGTAATGGGTGGTTTTGGCAATGTATTTTTAGATGGCATTAAATGGACAGATTTAAGTGGAACATATCCAACGTATGTATTCGTTGCATTCCAAGGTACTTTTGCTGCTATTACAGTAGCTATTGCATCTGGTTCTGTCATCGAACGTATTAAGTTTTCAACTTGGTTAGTGTTTGTTGCTATGTGGGGACTTGTAGTATATGCTCCTGTTGCTCATATGGTATGGGGTGGAGACGGTGCATTATTATTTGATGCTGGTGCTTTAGATTTTGCTGGTGGTACTGTTGTACATATGAATGGTGGTTTGGCTGGTCTTGTTCTTGCTATTTTAGTTGGTAAACGTGCTGGATATCCTAAATCTGCTATGAAACCCGCAACTGTTCTTTTAACTGCTCTTGGTGCAGCTATTCTTTGGTTCGGTTGGTATGGATTTAATGCAGGTTCTGCATTTGGAGCAAACGCAATCGCTGGTTTAGCACTACTGACTACGACTATAGCAACTGCTGCAGCGGCTATCACTTGGATGCTTGCTGAGTGGGTTGTTTACAAAAAACCTACATTACTTGGAATAGCTACAGGTGCTGTATCAGGTCTTGTAGCTATTACTCCAGCTGCTGGTTTTGTGAACGTGGGCGGAGCTTTTGTTATCGGTATCGTTGGAACTTTATTTGCGTTCTGGGGTGTTACAGTGTTGAAGAAAAAACTTGGTTATGATGATTCTCTTGATGCATTCGGTGTTCACTTCTTAGCAGGTTTATTTGGTGCATTAGCAACAGGTCTTTTGGCTGTACAAGACAGCGACTTACTATGGGATGGACCACTAAAAGAATCAGGTGATAGAATGGGACAATTCTTAGTTCAAGTAGAATCAGTTGTAGTTGTTGGTCTATTTACACTTGTAGGAACTGTTATTGTATACTACATTGCAACTGCGTTGACTGGTGGAAGCCGTGTTGATGAAGATAGTGAAGCAATGGGGCTTGATGAATCAGTTCATGGTGAGAAATATATAAATAACTAATCTCTTTATGAGATTGGTTGTTGATTTTGTACCTTAAACAAGTTACAATTAAAAAATGAAATTTTTTGGAGAAATAAAATGAAAAAAATAGAAGCAATAATCAAACCTTTTAAACTTGAAGACGTGAAAGATGCCTTAGCTGAAATCGGTATTGAAGGTATGACTGTAAGTGAAGTAAAAGGTTACGGTCGTCAAAAAGGGCATAGTGAACTGTACCGTGGCGCTGAGTATGTAGTTGATTTTTTACCAAAAATCAAAATGGAAATGGTTGTAGCAGAAGATATGGTTGATCAAGTTATTGAGGCTGTTGTAGAAGCTGCACGTACTGGTAAGATTGGTGATGGTAAGATCTTTGTAAGTGAAATTGAAAAGATTATTAGAATCCGTACTGGTGAAACAGATATAGAAGCTATATAAGTTACATAACTACACATATGCATATGCTTTAAGCATATGCCCTTCTTTATAAAAATCATTTAACTTTTCCATAATTCCTTTTTGCTAGACTTCACTCTTAATTAATTTTAAGGATTATCTATGTCAGAAAATGATTTTAAATACATCATAGACACTTTTTTTACACTTTTTTCTATGGTTCTTATTATATTTATGGTTCCCGGTTTTGCTATGCTTGAAGCCGGTCTTGTTCGAACTAAAAATGTTTCTTCTGTCTTAACTGTAAATACAATGATTTATGCTATAGCATCGATGGCGTTTTTGCTTGTTGGTTACTCTCTTGCTTTTGGTTCTTGGGAGAATTCTTCTATGAGTATATGGGCAGCTTTTTTGTTTCAGATGGCATTTGTGGGTAAAACTGTAAATATCATGAGTGGTGGTGTTAGTGAACGTGTAAAAATTATTCCTTTACTGATTTTTACTGTTGTTATGGCTGCTGGAATTTATCCTCTTGTTGTAAATATTAGTTGGGGTGCAGACTTTTTAGCAGGAACTATTTTAGATATAGATATGTATGATTTAGCAGGTTCAACCGTTATCCATTCAACTGGTGGCTGGGCACTTTTGGCTGCTATTTTAGTTATTGGTCCACGTAAGGGGCGTTATTACAAAGGTAAAATTAGAGTTATTCCTGCTTCAAATATTCCTTTAGTTGTTCTTGGCGCATTACTACTTTGGATAGGTTGGTTTGGTTTTAATGGTGGAAGTGTTGGGTCTATATCTTCTATTGAAGATGCAAACGCAGTGGCAAAAACTATTATGAATACAAACACAGCTGGACTTGCAGGTGCTATTATAGCCGCTGTAATTATGTATCTTAGATATAAGTTACTTGATATTACGTAACCATTCAGCACCCAACCCCAACAGGAGTGTAAGCTTTTCC
>NZ_JALSKT010000007.1 GCF_026988655.1 Sulfurimonas sp.
AAAACTAAAGGCATACCTCTTTTGCAAGCTCCCACTACAAAACCAGCATTAAAGATGAGCATATTGTCACTTACTTTTGAGAGCTTATCGAACTCATCATCGCTTTGGACGATGTTTTTTAATGCACTCTCTACCACCCTTTGCTTTATGCTAAGTGGGGCATCTTTAAAACTGCTACTAAATTTATCTTTACAGTCATAACCAAGTGCAAGTGCCGTTGTGAGAGCTGTTGTAGTTCCGCTTGGAACACTCTCTGCTAGTATGAGATAGTCTGTTTTTAGCTCATACTTTGAGGCAAACTCAACACCCATATCGAAAAGTTTTTTTGCCTCTATATTGGCTCCATTTTCTATACTCAAAGATGGATTTAGACCAAAACTATGTACATCAAAATAGTCCAGTTCTGGTTTTACTTGCGCACCTAAATCAAATAGTTCTAACCTGTAAAATGGTTTTAAAAGATGCACAGCACGGCTTATAAGTGCAGGTGTTGGAACTCCTTTTGGAGTTTCGGCTATACTCTCAAGACTTCTAACCTCTCCTGTACACAGAAACTCAGCATCAAGAGTTGGTGTAAGGTGTATGAGTCCTGGGATTCCAGCTTGTGTTATGCCCTCTATCTCGCAAGTTTTTGTTGTGCTAATGCTCAAAGCAAAAGAAGCACTTTTTCCTCTTAGATTTTCTATAAAATCAACATTTCCTACTATTTTTTTTATCATAATAACCTCATTAAATCTTTATAATCTCTTCCGACTTTTACCCTGCATGCACAGTAATAAACAAGAGCATACTTTATATACTCATTTAGCTCATCAACTTCTACTGCCATACCATAAGTCCTCAACAAGCCTCTTTTTTGTTCACAATTTAGACCAAAAGAGAAGCTAACAACCGCTAACTCAAAAAGAGGGTCCCCTTCACATGCATCTATAAAATCAAACACTCCACCAAGTCGGTTTTCTTCAAACACAATATTATCCCAAAAAAGATCGCCATGAATCACAAAGCTCTCTTTTGGCTCAACCTTAAGCGAGTTAAAAACCTCTTTTAGTCTCTCATCATTCGAATTTAAAACAAGCTCTCTTACTCTTTTTTTTGTAAAAAGTTTTGGGTTGTTTGATTTTAGATTAAGTGCGTGAAACTCTTTTAAAAACAGTGCCAACTCTTCAAGCTCAAAACTGTTTATATGTTTTTTACTCTTACCTTCAAGCTTTGTATATCTTAAAGCTAGTTTACCTCTACATGTAAAAAGCTCGCCCATAACCTTTGGAACTTTTAAATGTTCAAGTTTTTTTAAAAGCTTTATCTCCTCTTCAATCTGCTCTTTTGAGGCTTGGTTAAACAGCTTTAAAACTGTTCCATCACTATCAAAATATACCTCATCGGTATGCCCAAACTCTGCTCGTCTCATCTAAAAAAATCAATAAACAGAGTCATATACTTCTCGACTCTGCTCTTTTTCCCTTTAACTATGTTTTCATCTTTAAAGTTTAAATTCTCAAAAGTATAAAGACTTCCTTGCTCTTTTATGACTGCAGTATCCATGCCTATTTTTGGTCGCATATAGATTTTTGTTTTTGGTACATCTTTACCCAAAAGAGGCACTATCTCTAAAGCACTATCTCCAACACAAAGAGGTTTTTTTATAACTGCTGAAGCTTGAGAAAAGGAGGTGATACCAGCTATAACTTCTGCATTTTCATAAACATCTGCATTTTGCTCTTTAATTAGATCCAAAAGATAGTAAACACTACTATAAATCGCACTATCTCCAAGAGTAACAAAGCTAACTTTATCTCTACATGTAAAGGCTTCTAAGATAGCATCTACTTGAGACTGCCAATCCTCTTTTTTGAACTGCATTGGAGCATAAAGTGGTATAATCTCTTTGTTAAATCCAAACTCATTCATAAGCTTCTTGACAATCTTGTAGCTTATAGACTTCTCAAAACTTCCCTTGCTTTTAGTTGGAACGCAGATAGCATCGCTCTGTTTTAAGACCCTAAGAGCTTTCAAGCTCACTAACTCAAAATCACCAGGTCCAAGTGAAACCATATAGAGTTTTTTCAAAGTGCATATCCTGATTTGGTAAATGTCTCTTTGATATTTTCTAAAACAATATCTTGGATATTAGTTACCCCTAAAAGGTTAAAACTTTTTTGATCTTCTAAAGTCGCCATAGAGGAGTCAAAATCACTCAAGAAGTCATCTTTTATATCATGCATATCTTTTTCGTAGTGGTTTCCACTAACTAAAAGCATAGGTATGACTTGCACCTTTTTGAAGCCTTTTTTCCTGATATTTTCTTTTATAACATCTTTAACATCACTATAAGCAAATGCACCCTCTAATGAAAATGCAAAATTACGCTCATCTAAAAACTCCAGATACTTAGCACAGTAGTTAATAGACTCAATCCCTAATGTATCTAGCTTTGGAGTCCCATGAATCACAAACAGGTTTGCAGTCTGCTCATGTGATATCTCAAAATACAAATCTTTTAAAAACCTGCTTGTCTGCTTTGTTTTGGTCAAAATTGCATCGGTATAGTTTATGTTTGCTAAAGAAAAACTAGCAAATCCATCTACAATCTTCTTCATAAACTCATGCTCATCTGTTGGAAAAAGGTTGATTGAACTTACTACTATATGTTTGTATCCAAGCATATCAACATCTGCTAAAACTTGTGCCAAGTTCTTAAACTTTTCATCTTTTCTAGCAAGATGCTTTAAAACCATACGAGAGCTAAAACTAAGATATACATCACAAGATAGAAACTCTTTTTTCACAATCTCTTTTAAATCCAAGTATCTCTGTTGCTCTATAACTGAGCCAAAACAAGACAAGACAATTGCCTTGTCTTTTTTATAGTGCCTGTATCTCTTCATCAGGCTTTACAGTTATTTAATTTTTTGTCAAATAAAATATTGCATTTTGTTGAATTGAACGCTTTTACTGCACTTAAAACTGC
>NZ_JALSKT010000008.1 GCF_026988655.1 Sulfurimonas sp.
CTGGAGTAAATAACCTTAAAGGTCTTGTAAAATTTGCTTCATTCTCAAAAGGTGATGCAACTAATGGTTATGCTGCTTCTCAAAATGACAAAACTGTTGGTTGGGTACAATTAGATTATAAATTCTAGGGAGTACCAAAAATAAACTTTCAAATTTCATATAACTCTGAGTTTAGACAAAGTTTTTCTTTGTCTAAACAATCAAAGTTAAAATTAGTCGGGTCGATAAACCCGAATATTTTCATACCCTTTTGCATCTCGTAGATACTGTGCATGCAGTTGACTCATAATCCCTTTATCACAATAGAAAAGATACTCTTGATCTTTTGGTAGTTTTTCAAACTCTATTTTGAGTTTATGAAATGGAATTTTAATGCTTTTGCATGAAGTTTGTATACACTCATCTTCAGGGCGAATATCAATGACTACAAACTCTCCTTTACTCAGATCTTTAACTACTTCAATAGGTGCTAAATTTGCTACATCATCTACAATTTCGTCAATACTAAGATATTGTGCTTCTTGGACAGCTTTATCTAAAACTTCATAATTAAATTTTTGTGCGATCTTCTCCATGCGCTTAAAAGAGCCATGGGTGGTAGGATTTTGAGAAATGACACCACAATATTCAGGCATATTTTCAGCAAAATAACGTGTACCTATATCGTTAGCTATTGAGATGATCTCAGGCTTATTCATGGTTGCTAAAGGACGAAGTATTAGTTTATTTGTCACTTGGTCAATAAGAGCAAGATTACGAAGAGTCTGACTTGAAACTTGCGCAACACTTTCACCTGTCACAAGTGCATCTATCTCCATAGAATCAGCAACTTTTTGCGAAGCTATAAGCATTAAACGCTTGAGTGTAACACCCATATATGTTGGTGGAGTTGAGCGAAAGATTTCTGTAAGGACATCATCAAATGCAACAGAAATGAATTTTACTTTATGCGAAGAACCAAACTTATTCCAGAGGTACAGTGCAACTTGCTTGACACCAATTTCATGCGCCATACCACCAAGATTAAAAAAGATAAAATGCGTTTTAATTCCTCTCTTCATAGTAAGATATGATGCAACAGTAGAATCAAATCCGCCAGACATAAGAGAGAGTATATCACCTTGTGTTCCTATGGGGAAACCACTAAGACCTTTGTACTTTGTAGAAATAAAGTTGAGTTGGTCTTGGATAAGTTCCATCTGTACAATTACATCTGGATTTTTGAGAGATACACCTTTTGCTTTTGAATTAGCTAAAAGATGACCACCCACTGTTCTTTCTATATCTATAGAAGTAAAGGAGTGTTTTCCTGTACGTTTTACTCTAACAGCAAAAGTTTTGTCCCTAAGTTTTTCAGATACTAGCTCACGAATTTTTGCTTTTATTTTATCAATTGTATCCATTTCATCAAATTGTAAAACTTCTAGAATTTGCTCTATTCCTGGTGTGTCTAAAAGTCTTTGTCGCACTTCAGGTAGTGAATCTCTTGGTGTTAAAACCTCCATCTTGTCAGAAAATTTTCTTACTTTGATATCGGGATTTATACGCTGTAAAATTGCAAGTAGATTATTGTAGAGTTGACCAACCATCTGGCGTTTTGCAGATGGTCCTTTGATCATAATTTCGGGAAAAAGTTTTAAAATGAATTTTTGCACAACTATGGCCTTTAGATTTTTGATTGAATGAAGTTTTCCATCTCAGATACTATTTCCTCAATACTTCCTTCACCGGAAATTACTTTTAAAACATTTTTTTGTCTGTAAAAATCTCTAATTTCTTGCAGTGGTTCTGTATAAACACGCATACGATTGTTAAATACTTCATTATTGTCATCTGCACCGCGGGCACGTCCAAGCACTCTGTCTCTTGCCGTCTCTTCACTTACAGCAACTTCAATAACACTTACAAGCTCAATATCTTGATTTTTTTGTAGGTATTTGTCTAGTTCCATCATTTGTTCAAGACTTCTTGGATAACCATCGATGATAATGATATCTGTTGGAGATGATTTAATGGCATTGATAATAGTTTCTATAACAATATTAATAGGAACTATTTCACCTTTAGAGATATATTTGTTTATCTCTTTTCCTCTTTCGCTTTGGCTTGCTACTTCAGCGCGAAGCATGTCACCCGTAGAGTAGTGTGAGATATTAGGATGTTTTTTTGCTATAAGTTCAGCATCTGTAGTTTTACCAGAGCCAGGTGCTCCGATAATAAGAAATAATTTTTTCGTGTTTGACATAATATTACGCTTTTGTTTGTTCACGTAGTCTTATATGTAAATCACGGAGTTGTGCATTGTCAACAGGGCTTGGTGCTTTTGTAAGCATACAAGAAGCTTTTTGTGTTTTAGGAAAAGCTATGACATCACGGATACTTGATTTTTTAGTTAAGAGCATGATAAGTCTATCAAAACCAAGAGCAAAACCACCATGTGGTGGTGCTCCAAATTTGAGTGCATCAAGTAAGAAACCAAATTTTTCTTGTGCTTCTTCTTCTTCAATTCCGAGTAGTTTAAATACTTCTTCTTGAATTTCTTCTTTATGAATACGAATAGAACCACCACCAAGTTCAGTACCATTTAGAACGATATCATAAGCGATAGATTCTATCTCTTCTACATCTTCTTTGTCTGTGTCTTTTGGCATTGTAAATGGATGATGTAGTGCTTTGACACGGCCATCTTCTACTTCAAACATTGGAAAGTCAACAACCCATACAAACTCATATGCATTTTCATCTATAAGATTCATTTTTTCATGCTCTGCTATGAAGTTTCTAAAGCGTCCCATATAATCCCAAACTGTTTTTTTATCGCCTGCACCAAAGAAAACAACATCACCAACTTCAAGCTCTGTTCTTTCAATAATCAGTGCAATATCTTCTTCACTAAAGAATTTTGTAAGTGGACCTTTTAGACCATCTTCTTTCATCTGAAAGTATCCAAGACCATGAGCACCAAACTTACGAACAAACTCTTCAAAACCTTTCATTTCACGTTTAGAAAATATCAAATCAGCACCAGGAACTTTTAAGGCTTTGATACGGTTGATATGTGGTTTTTTAGCAATATTTGTAAAAATTTCATTATCACAACGCTCAAAGATGTCAATAACATCAACCATTTTAAGGTCATATCTTAAGTCAGGTTTGTCTGAGCCATACCATTCCATAGCATTGTTGTATGTGATACGATTAAATGGAGGTTTAACTTCATGACCACAAGCACCAAACATTGCAACGAGTAAATCTTCTGCAACTTTGATAACATCTTCTTGTGTACAAAAACTCATCTCCACATCTATTTGAGTAAATTCTGGTTGACGATCAGCACGTAAATCTTCATCACGGAAACATTTTGCGATTTGAAAATATCTATCAAATCCACCAACCATCAAAAGTTGTTTGAAAAGTTGTGGTGATTGAGGAAGGGCATAAAATTCACCATTATGAACACGAGAAGGAACGAGATAATCTCTTGCACCTTCTGGTGTAGATTTTGTAAGTATTGGCGTTTCAACTTCTAAAAATCCATTTGCATCTAAAATATTTCTTGCTGCGATTGCTGCTTTTGAGCGAAGACGAAATACTTCATATAAATCTGGATCACGAAGCTCTAAATAACGATACTTCAGTGTAGTCTCTTCACCAACTTTTTTGTCACCGATGACAAAAGGAAGAGGTGCCGATTTGTTTTCAATGATAAGCTCATCTACTACTATTTCTATTGCACCAGTTTTTAAACGTGGATTTGTAAGTCCTTCACCACGAAGACGTACTTTACCTTTTGCTATTAAAACGTACTCGTCACGAACACTGTTTGCAACTTTATGAGCCTCTTTAGAATCTTCTGGATCACAAGTGAGCTGAATGAGTCCAGTTTTATCACGTAAATCTATGAAAATAATTCCACCATGATCACGATAATTATTCGCCCAACCAGTCAGAACAACATCTTCTCCAACATTTGTTTCATTTAAATTTGTACAGTAATGAGTTCTCAAAGTATAGAATCCTATATAATAATTTTCGCGATTATAGCTAAAGTTGAATTAGCCCCGACTTATATGTGAGGAACTCGTTGAGTTCTTTTTGATGAGTTTTTTAATTTGCTCACTAGTGTAAACTTTTTTTGCAGGATTTTCATTCAAGAGATCAAATCTAATTTGCACTGTAAGTTTTCCAAGTGCATCACTGAGTTGGTAGTCATCTCCATCAAGTGTTCCATCTTTAGAGAGTTTTGATAGAACTTCTAAAAAGTTGTTGTATTCGTTTAAAACAGCGGGTGAAGCAAAGATAGCTAGCCGGTGGGTAACAAATTGTAATTTTGTAAGCTCTTTTTCACTTACGATATTGTTTACAGACATATCTTCCATTAAATCCAATAGTCTTTCATAGGTTGCAGCTTTTAAATCAAGAAATTT
>NZ_JALSKT010000009.1 GCF_026988655.1 Sulfurimonas sp.
TAACTATTTATTCATACCCATTATAGTAAACTTAACCTTAAATCACATTATTAATGGACACGAAAAGTGTTCCCTTGTATTTATCAATAATTCCCTATTCTTGGGGATATTTGATTTTTTAGAAGATTCTAGGAAGCAAATAATTACCTAACCTTAAGAAAAAAGGGTGCATTTAATACGGAAATATCCGTTATTAGAACACAAATGAGTGTTAATTGTCATATATCGGGTTAAAAGGACAAAATGTCCCTTAAATAAAGATCATTTTATGCTAGTTAATTCCTTCATTCCTAAGTTTTCTCGTCTCCAAAAAGTAGCTATGTCCTAGATATATTACGTAAAATACTGATGCAAAAAAGATGACAAAAGGGATGAGTGAGAGTAGGTATAGCCCTAGCGTTTTTAGTCTTAAAGTATTTGCATGAAAAAAGCTAATCTGTTTTGCTTCTTCTTTTGTACAGATAGATGAAGAGACATCATAGGTCATCATCTTGTGAAAAAAGTAATATAGAGGGAAGTTAAACGCAATGATGTTGACTATGGGGATAAAATATAAAGGGATAAAGACGAAAAATAACACTACCATAATGAGTATCCATTTGAGTGTTAAAAATACTCCCTCTACTGCGTTTGAGTATCCTATCATCTCTACATCTTGATAATGTCTGTACTGAATCTCCTGCAAAATTCTATGTGTTAAAAAACCTATCACTAAAAGTGCCACAAAGATTGAGGCATAAAGTATGAAAATGCTCCCAACAGTATAGACTAAAAATGTTGCAATCCAAGAAGTAAAAGCACTACTCATCAAAAACTTAATGATAGCCGTTCCTTCAAGCGTAGCAGCAAAGCTTTCCGTATGAGGGATGCCGTTTTCTATGGTTGTTTGAGAAGTTTGTATGTCCATAGTTGTGAGTTGGTCAACCCCCAAACCTGCAACGATAAAAAACAAAATATATAAAGCAATCATACTGATGATGAAAGGCATAATGGAATACGCCAACATCTTTTTTGTCAGTAAATCTTTGATGCTTAGAGATAAGATACTTGTTTCATTGTCCATTTAGATATTTTCCTCTATAAGTTTAAATGCTTTTTGCATATCATCTTCACTCATTTTTCCAGATTTGTAAAAAAGAAGTTTTCCTGCTTTATCAAATACTAAAATATTTGATGCATCATCTCCTAAATCCCACTCATGCACAAGTACTTTGTCTTGATCTTTGACATAGATGGTCTTTGGAAACTCTTTTTGTTTTCCTTTTAAAATCATCTCAATAGCAAAATCAGGTTTCCAAGTTGCCGCCATATTGATAACAGCTAAACTTCCAAAGTCACCTTTTGCTCTGTAGTCTTTTTTCTTTAATGCTTGAGAAAACTCTTCGTTGACATCTTTTTCATCAGGGTCTACATAAAACATGACATATACTTTGTCTTTGAGTGTGTTTGAGTTCCACTCTCCACCTTTTACAAGTCCGCCTTTGTCACCACTGATAGTTACATTTTTAGGTGTTTGACCCACTGTTACTGCGTATAGATTTAAAGTAGCGAGGAGTGCTACAAGTGTTGTTTTGATTTTCATAATTTACTCCAGAGGTTTTGATTTAGTTTTAATTCTTCTACAACGCTTATAGCAAGATGCAGAGTATCGACATATTCCATCGCTATTTTATACTTTAATAGTGAATGAAACACAGATGGCTCAAATAAGTCTTTATTATATTCTATCGCCATGTAAATATTGCCACCTACAAATGAGATGTAAAGTGGATGTTTTGAGCGTTTTTTGTAGTTGAGTAGTCTTTGCATTAAGGTGTGTGTTAGAATGTATCGTGCTTCTATCTGGTCACTTGAGTAGACGACAAACTCTTTTTCAAAGTCGGGATTATCCATCTTGACTAATTCATTTCTACTAAAGTTATTTGATTGAAGCCAGTTGCCTACAAGGTCACCAAAAGTGCTTTGCGCAGAGTCTGGAAGAACGACTGTTTTGGCTTTAAAGTCTTTGTTAAAATCACTGACGATGAAGAGCCCTTGAAATATTGTACTCCAGGAAGTCCTCCCTTTGGAATCTTTATGCTTTTTTTGTGCATGAAAATCTGAGAGTTGGAGTGCTACGCCTTGGATTTGACCTTTGATAAGGTCGTTGCCACTTACTTTATCTGGGCGAGAAGTAAAAAGACGAGAGCGTGTAAAACTCATCTCTGGTATGTGCATCTGAGGAAAATACTTGAGGTTTTTATCTAACTCTTTTACAAGTGGAGCGATGATCTTCTCTTTAAATGCTTTTGTGTAGTCTTTTGTAAAATATTTGTAGAGTATGCCTCCGCCAACAACATAGGCAAAACCTAAAAAGATAAGAAAATCAATCTCAATTATCTCTAGTTTGATTAAAACGAGAAGGCTAAACGCAGTAAACAAAGTATAAATGATGGCTACTTGAATAAGTCTGTGTCGAAGGACTTTTCTCTCATCTTCAAGCTTTTGTAAAACAGGGTAGAGTGTTTTGTAGTAAAAATCTGTAAGTTCACTGACGCTTTTCATATTTAATTAAAAAGCTCTTTTACATTGACATTTTTTCGTTCATGTTCGCTTATCTCAAACACATCTTTTTGCTTGTAGTTCATCATGTTTGCCAAGATATTTGTAGGAATTTGCTCAAGTGCATTGTTGTAGTCAGTTACAGCTTGATTGTAGGCACGTCTTGCTGCTGAGATTTGTTCTTCGACTTCATTGAGTGAGTGTTGTAGGTGCAGTACGTTTTCATTGGCTTTAAGTTCAGGGTAGTTTTCAACAGCTATCATGATAGACCCAAGTGCAGAAGATAGTTTGGTATCGAGTGCTATTTTCTCTTTATCACTAATATTTGGCTTATTTGCCTCTGCGCGAAGTTTGGTTATATCTTCTAAAATCGATTTTTCATGTTGCATATATTTACTTACAGAAGCGACAAGATTGGGGATGAGGTCATAGCGTTTTTTGAGCTGTGTATCAACAGAAGCGAAAATATTTTCGACTTGGTTTTTTTTCGCAACAAGTGAGTTGTACATCAAAACAACAATAATAATAAAGACGATAAGTATAATGAACGGTGTTGACATAAAAACTATCCTTTTTTGATATAAGTATAGTTTATCTGTTTATCTTTTAAACTAGACTTTAGCGATATCTTTAGCAGCGAGATATCCGCTTGCCCAGGCAAAAGCGAAGTTGAAACCACCACGACGTCCAACGACATCAAGGCATTCTCCGACAAAGTAGAGATTTTTTTGTTTGAGAGATTCCATTGTTTTAGGATTTATCTCTCTCGTGTCAATCCCACCGCCACTTACTTCTGCATGACGAAATCCATGGGTTTCATTTACTTCAAAGCGCCAATTTAGCATTGTATTTGCAATCTTTTTGGAGAGTTTGGTGTCTATTGTCCTTACTGCGTTTGAGAGTTTCAAGTATTCTAAAACTCCATTGGCAATTTTAAGCGGAACTAAACCTACTAAAATATCTAAGAGTGTGAACTCAGGCATATTTTTACTCACTTGCATAATGTGAGTAGAGAGCTTTTGCGCGCTAAAGTGAGGCAGAAGATTGATGGAAATATCTACAGCTTGATAATTCTGTAGTGCAATGCTCGCAGCTTGTGAAATATCTAAGATGGCAAAGCCTGAGACACCATAGTTTGTAAAAAGAACATCGCCATTAATACTCATCTCATTTTTGTGGTTTATAAGGAGTGTAACTTCTGCATTGAGTTTTGCTCCACTCATTTTATGGGCTATTTTAGAGTTAAGATGGAGTTGTACAAGCGAAGGATAGGCTGGGATGATGCTATGTCCAAATGCTTGGGCAAACATCTCCCCATCGGCATTACCACCAAGATGTGAAGCAGCACGTGAACCTGTTGCAACTACTACATTGTTGTATTTATTTAAGAGGGGTTTTATATCATTGACTTTTGTATCAGTTTCAAAGATAACACCCAAGCTTTTGGCATACTCTTCGTAAATTTTTGCAACACTTTTAGCTTCATTGCTCAGAGGATAGGCACGTCCATCATCTAAAACATTGAGAAGAAGTCCGATAGAGTTCGTAAACTTTTGAAACTCCTCAAATCCAAATTGCGCTAGAGCATAAGAAACAAAGTCAGGATTGTCGCTGAAGAAGTCATTTGCCGTGAGGTGTTTGTTTGTGATATTACAGCGACCGTTTCCTGAGACGAGAATTTTTTTAGCACATTTATTGTTTTGCTCAAATATGGTGACATGCAAACCTGCTTTTGCACAAAAAATTGCACATAAAAGTCCAGAAGCTCCACCGCCGATGATGGCTACACTCTTTGGCATCAAAGTGTCACTATCTTAGCACCAAAACCACCTAAGTGTTGGGGTGCATCTTCAAATTTTTTGACTCTTGGATGTGCTGCTAAAAAGTTTTTTACAGCATAAGAGAGTTTTCCTGTTCCTATGCCATGATAGACGATGACTTCATCCCAACCGTTGATGAGTGCATCGCTTAAAAACTTATCTAAAACCTCACAAGCTTCATCAGCTCGCATGCCATGTAGGTCACATTTGAGTCCTGCTTTTTTTGTAACATTTACTTGGAGGTTTGTTGTTGGTTTTTGCTTGATAAACTGGGTGTGTTGTAAGTGTTTTGTTTTTACGCGAACTCGCATACCATCTATCTCAAGGGTGGCTTCATTTTTTCCTTTCATGGAGATAATAGTCCCTTTTTGAGAATGGTACTTGACTTTATCTCCTACATTAAAGACTTCACTGCGTTTGAGTGTGGCTTGTTTTTGTGGGGGAAGTTTTTTATTTGCTTTATTCATAGCACGGTGAATCTCTCGCATATCTCCAGCTTTTGCAGCACTTTTTGCTTCACTTATGGCGACATCATAGCTGCGTTTGAGTACTGCTTTTTGCTCTTCAAGTTCACGAAAAAGTTCTTCTTTTTGTGTTTTAAGTGCTTGCTCTTTTTTGTAAATCTCATCAAGCTTTTCATCGACTTTTTTGTGTTTTTGTTTGAGTTCACGTTCAAGTTGTGAGCCGCGTTCTATGAGAAGGCTTAGTTTTTCAGAGTTGTCTCCGTAAACATTTTTTGCTTCATTGACAATGTTGTTAGCGATGCCATAACGGCTTGCAGTCTCAAAAGCATAACTTTTTCCGATGATACCCTGCATAAACTCGTAGGTAGGTTTTCGCTGCTCTTCATCATAAATGGCTGCCATAAGCTCAACATCATCACGGTCTGCCATGAGTGCTGCTAGACGTTTGTGATGGGTTGTAACGACGACTTTTTGTCCACGTTTTATGAGCTCATCAAGGATGACTTTAAAAAGAGCTGCTGCTTCATCTGAGTCTGTTCCAAGTTCAATCTCATCAACACCAATAAGCGCAGACTTTAGCTCAAATATACGGGAAAACTGTTGCATTCTTCCTGCAAAAGTTGAGATGTCATTTTTGACATTTTGTGGATCGTCGATGATGGCTTGAACTGCTTTAAAGTTCCCTATACTTGACTTTACTGCGTTTAGTTTCATCGGGATGATGTACTTAGCCATAAATGCAGAAGCAAGAATGGACTTGAGTAGCATTGTCTTTCCACCTGCATTGACACCCGTAATCATCAAGATATTTTTTGAGAAGTCTACATTTATTGGCTTAGCTTTATGCAGAGCTGGATGAATAAAATCACTTAAGATAATTTTAGAGTCTTTTTTGCTTTTTATGATTTGAAAGTTTTTACTCTTAGCAAATAAAACACGTGCTTGATAGTTGTCAAATTTTGTAAACTCTTTATCGATAAAGTTGATAAAAGCTTGGAGTTCATAGAGTTTTGTTGAAAACTCTTTAGTATATTCATAAAAGATAGCTTCACGCTCTTGCTCTATAAAGCGAATCTGCTCTTTTGATTTTAAAACACTATCTGGAGCGACATAAAAAAAGCCTCCTGTACTGCGTCCAAGTATCGCACCTTTGAGTACATGGTTGAAGCCACCGCGAACAAGTAAACACTCTTCATTATTGATGAGGTGTACCTGCGTATCTACAAGGTAGCCTGTCAGTTTTGAGCTGGACATCATACGCTTGAGTGCGCCTGAGATATTGCCCTTATGTTCGTTTATTCTTTGTGTTAAACGAAAAAGATTTTCATCAAGGTTTTCTTCAAATTTTCCATCATTTGTGAAGTATTTTTCTATTTCAGTGAATTTCTCTGGAATGTCAAACTTTTGCATCCACTCGCCAATAAGACCATCGAGTTCACGTTTTTGAAAGTAGCGAAAATATCTGACAATCTTGACTATCTCAAAAATCTGTTCAAAGTTTAAGATACCGTGTTTTTTGAGATGCCCTTTGATATCATAAAAATCTACCACTTTTGGTGGAGCTTTAAACTCAAGCTTATCAAGCTCTTTAATGTAGCGAAAATGAAGCTCTTGATCACCTTCAATGTAGAGAGAGTGTTCACGGGAGAAGAAGCTTTTAAACTGTGTTATATGTTCTGACAAATCAAGTTGATTTATCAGTATGTCTATTTTTGATTGCTTATTGATTGTGTTCGTCCAAGTTATTATATATGCCGAATTATAGCATTAAAAGTTAAATTTTTGATGCATTGTCTTCAAAGCGAAGCTCTCTGTAGGCTATAGCTGCTTTACCACCATCGTCGAAGTTGTTGATGTATATTCCTGCTTTAAAATAGTTTGGTTCTTCTTCCCAATAAGTAACATCGTAACTAATCATCACAGTATCATTGATGCTTATTTGCAGGATGTTGTTTTGCAGAGAAACCTGAGTATGAAAAAAACCATCCGGTCGCTTTCCTAAATCAACCCAAAGATACTCTTTTGGAGTTCTTGGATAACTAGAGATGATAACTGCCCAAATATGGTCATAGATACTAGTTCTACTTCTTTGCCATGTGAGTCGTAGGAGAGGGTAGTTAAATGTTGGGACATTGCTACCATCGCTAAGGGTGATGGTAGCTCCATCAATACCGTGAATTTGCATCCAAGTATAAGACTGTGTATATTGAGGTTTAAAGCAGTGTATATCTGCTATCCAAAAATTACCTTCACTGCTTGAAGTGTGCCAGCCTGCAGAAGTATTATACTCTCCACTTTGTGAATCTATGACAACTTGTCTGAGTTCTGAACGCTCTTTTATGGTGTTGAACTCTTTGTCGAGTTGAAAATACAAATCACCATCTTGTGTGGCATAAAACTGGGGAGTTTTAAAGTTTTCATACCCTCCAATACGAGCTATAGTTGTGGCATGTGGATACTGATAATTTGCTTGGTCTAAAAGCGCTTTGTATTTACTAAAATCGTAGGGAGCCGTTGTATTTGTACTATTATAATCAGGTAAAACATCATAATATAAATCTTCATTGACCTCTTTTGGCGGATGTTTCATATCACAGGCACCCAAGGTGATAATTGTAAGCATACTGAGAAAGAAAAAAATATATTTCATTTTAAAAATGGGTAATATCACTAACATTTGATGCATTGTCCTCAAAATTTAGTTCACTAAACGCAGTAGCTGCCACGCCTTCATCGTTGTAATCTTCAATGGAGATACCTACTTTAAAGTAGCTCGGTACATCTTCCCAGTAGCTGACATTTTGTGTGGTCATTGTAGAATAATTGATTTTTACTTCTAAAATATTGTCTCTTATATGGACTTCAGCAGGAAAAATATAATCAGGACGAGGACCTAAATCAATATACTCGTATATTTTTGGCTCACTCTCACTCGGTGTACTTTTTGTCATAATAGCCCAAATATGATCGTATAGATTGTTAAAATTACGCTTCCAAACGAGTTTGACTAGAGGGTAGTTATAGTAGATAGATTGGTTGTCATCGAGTTTTTTAAGACCATGAACTTCCATCCATGTGTACGCGTCAATCTTTTTAGGTTTATAGCAACGTACTTGAGAAAGATAGAAGTTTCCCTCACTGTCTTTTGTTTGCCAGGTCTGCTTTTGTAGAAGCATAGAAGCCGTTCTTGGTGAAGCTGGTGTTTTGTTAAGTGCAAAAGTAAGTTTGTTTTCATCATCAAGATAAAAGTTTTCACTTGAAAAATCATGCAAAGAGTCTGATGTGTTTCCATCAGGAGCAAGGTAGCTAGATTTATCTAACAGTGTTTGAAAGGTACTATCGTAAGGCACAGGATTATTTGCATCAAAGGCAGGTACAGTGTCAAAGAGAGTATCTAAATCTACATCTTTTGGAGGATGTTTTATATTGCACCCTCCAAACAGTAAAACTAAAGAGAATAGTGTAAAAAGTGTACGCATTATTTTTTTATTTCCTTCACAAAATTAGTATCATAATCAGGTGGTGCCCAGCTTGCATTTTTTGGTGTGCGGTATATTTTACCCCATTTATGCTTTGAGGTATTTACATGAAAGTGTACATTTTCTACAAGGTTGTCATGCGAAGCACCACCATGAAAATTTATATCTACTTCAGTATAAAGGTTTTTGATCGTGTTGTATGCACTCGCCCATTGAAAAACAATATGGCGGATATTTTTGACATTTACATCAGATAAAGTGTTATGAAAACTTTTGTTAAAACGAAGGTATCCATTTCCTTTTTTTCCTTTGTTGATACTTCCATCTATAAATATGTTTGAACCATAGCAGTTATATGCTCGCTCAAAAACAAGAGGATTTGAACCACTGTTTTGTATCTTGATATTTTGGAGTGTGACATAAGCAGCGTATTTTATATGGATACCATCTATCATCAGATTTTCATCTATATTTTTATAAATATGTTTGTATGTATCTGCTTTATAGATAGAATCAAGGGTGATGTTTTTTAAGTTTACATTTTTTACGGCATTGATTTTATATACTTTTGCCCCTTTATCTATGTGGCTTTTTGAGACGAACTGTGTGAGTATAGTGCCATTTTCATACTCTGCTACTTCCATAATCTCACTGCGTAAAATTGGATACTTTTTATACCATTTTTGTGAACCTAAAACAGATTTTACAAAGTGCTCATCATTTGGCTCTTCTACAAGTAAGATATCTTTTGCTTTTATTGACTTTGATGTAGTTATTTTTAGTCTATTGTTATTGTATGTTGGAGTAAGGGTTGTGCCAATAGAGTTTTCTTTTTTACCTTCTATGGAAATGATGGCTTTTTCTTTGTTGTGCATGTGAGAGAGAAGGGTTGTTTTGTTCCCAAGCAGAGTGATGTCGCCTCTGTTGATAATTATAGGTTCATAAATATCTAAAATCCCTTCTGGAAGTAAAATGATACTCCCTTTTGCTACTTTTTGAATAAGAGTATTTAAAGTTTTGGCATCATCCTTGTTGTCATTTGTTTTGGCTTCAAAGATAATACTGTTTTGTTTGTTTAGGGGCGAGGCAAACAACTCTATATCAGGAAACTTTAAGAGCTGCGTTTGAAGTGTCGCAATAGCAAAGATAAAGATAAAGATAAAAAGGTACATTCTGTAAGAAGAGTAATATTTTGCTATTTTGTATTTGATAGGAGCTATGTCATCATTTGCAGTTTGGACTTCACCTCCAGCTTTTGCCCATTTTTGATCGTCTAAATTGAAAAAAGATCTAATTTTTACATAAGAACCATACCATTGCCCATGGAGCATAAGTGGCAAAGTCTTTAGTGATACTTGGTGTCCAAAGAGTGCAAAAACTCCCGTTTGAATAGTACGAACGATAAAAATCCAAGCGATATAGAGTGGCAGGTATAAGATACTTTTAAAAACAGTAAGTAAAAGCATGGCAAGTATTCCAGCAGATGAGGTCCACATAAGTGCGAGTTGGTCATAAAAAAGGTACTTGATAAAAAGAGGTTGATTTTTAAGCGCTCTTGCTCTTTTGTTATTTCTAAGGGTGTTTCCATACCAACGATAAGGCAGGGTTCTACTGATCTCTAAAAAATCTCCATCTCTACTTTCAAGAGAGTAGGCTACAACATCAGGAAGGTAGAGCATATGCCAACCTTGCTTCATCATATAATACCAAGAGCTTTTGTCATCTCCCATTAAAAACCTAAATTTACCATAGTTTGGATCGATGATAATGTCATTTTCAATTAGAGAGATAAACTCTTCGCTGATAACCGCAGTCGTACGAAAAAGTGAAAAACGCCCTGTAAGTGTGAGGACACGCTTTGAGAGTGAATGTGACTGAAATAAAATATGTCTTTGGGCAAATTTGAGTACAAACCACTCTTTATACCATTGAGACTTTGAATCAACATAGCCTAGCTCATTTGTTGTGAGTGCTCCAAGCTGTGGATCAAGTGTGAAAAAAGGAAGAGAGTTCTTCAGTGAATCTTTTGGTAAATAGGTGTCACCATCCATAAAAATTGTGACACTGTTTGTATCTTCTTCACGCTCTTCATTAAAATCTCTAGCTACTGCTCTGAGCGCATGCCCCATAGCTATACGTTTGCCGGAGTCTTGTTTTTGAAAGATAAGCTTTATCTTATCCCTATTTGGATGGGACTCATACACATTAAGTATAATACTATCTTCATAATCACTAGAGGTTGAGACAACTAACACAGCTTCGCAGGGGATATTGTTTATCTCTTGGATAAGTGATGTAAAAACCTCTGTCGTAACCCAAGGGTCTTCTTTATAAGAAGGGATGATAAAGTAGATTTTGTCTGGAAATCTTTCTTGGAAGTCTTTTTTTTCTATCTCTTTTTTATAGGCAGGGTATTTGATTTTAGCATATATAAAAGCACGAATATAGTTAGTGATAAGTAAGCCATATCGCCAGATACCTAAGAATGCAATACCAACTAAAAGCCCACCTTTTAAATCGAGCAAGGCAGTATGAAACAAAAAAATTAAAAGAGTAGCTATACTTAAATAGAACAAGGCAGGTTTGAGAAATGAGCGTAGTGCTACTTCTCTTTTGTGCTGTTTGATCATTGTCAGTTACTGCCTAAAATCATAGAGAGGATTTTTTGTGAGACTAAAGAAGGATTTGTGATATATACGGTGACATATTCGTTAAGTGAGAACTGTACATTTGCATCATCAAAAGAAATCTTTACAGGTACTTCATTTTGTGAGAGTTCATTTGCACTGACATAAATGCCATCAATGGCTGGGTAACCGACACCACTGATGTGTGCCTTATAGCGTTTTTTCAATCTAGGAGAGTAGATAATACAAGATGCCCCTAGTTGAATTTTTGCAACTTCATTAGAGAGTACTTTCATTAAAATATAGGGTGTTGTATCTGTTTGTAACATAACAACGTTATCTGCAAATTCTAGTTGGCTACCTGCTTGTTTTGAGAGCGTGTAGACACTTCCACCTGTTGTTGCAAGTACTGTTGCGAGTCTACTTTGTGTTTGCAACTGTTCTATATTCAGAGCATTTTCATGTAACTGTTTCGTTAGAGCAAGAATACTGTTTTGTACAGAGAGGATATGGTCTTGATTTTTGACATAGTTTTGTTCAAGTAATAGAACACTTTTATCTGTAGAGCCAGTATGGTTGCGAGCTGCATCATAGTGTTGCTTTGTTTGCATATACTGTGTTTGAATAGGTACAAAATCTTTAAATGCAAGAAGATGTTTTTCATAAAGAGTTTTTGCCCTTTCATAATCTATTTTTTGTGAGTCAAGTCTCTCTTTGAGTGTTATAGTATTTTGCTTTGTTAGTCTTTTCATCTCTTTTCGTTTTTTTGTTTCAAATTTTTTATACTGTTTTAATTGTTTTTGAAAAGTTTTTAACTGCGTTTGAAGTTTGTTTTGTGCTTCTTTTAAAAGTATGATCTGTTCATCAAACTCCCTCGTATCCATTGTAAACAAGAGTTGTCCCTCAGCGATATGCATCCCTTTTTGAACATAAATCTTTTTGAGTGTTCCATCAAAAGGGGCTCCATAGATAGAAGAATTTCCAGCGATAAAACCCTCTTTATTTTTGACAATGATATAATTATATACAAGAGTACTCAGAGCGATACTCAAAAATATAAGTCCTAAAAGTCCGTAAAGAAACAAACGTTTTTTAAAACTTTTATGGACCTTTGAAGACTCTTTTTCGCTTAATTGTATGGGCTCTTTGATAGGCGAAGCAACATCTTGCATAAAAAAAGTTCCAGAGATATCATCGATAGAGTCTATTCTTCCTTCAATCGCTAGGGTTGCATAGTGACGTAAAACCCTGCTGTTTTTTGCAGATATATCCGTTATTTCCATACCGTATGTATTGGTGTCAATATTTCTTACACTTACCTGCATGGATAAGTTTATGGAAGATTGCTCTATAGGTAAGATGAGTTGAATGTCTAAAGTGTCACCAAGAGATAAACTACTATCTTCATCATTGTCAATTTTGACCTTAAAGCCGTGAACAGACCAATCGAGTACGGTATAGGCCTGATTGTTAATGATAGCTTGAATTGGAATGTTTATTCTATGTGATTTACGTTTTGAATTGCTAGAATGTGTGATGGGTGAATTGAGTGCCATGGTGTGCTTTTAATCCTCTACTAAGTTGTTAAAGTCGTAAATATTTGTTAATGAAGAGAGTTGCAGTATGATTTTTAAAGCTTGGATTCTTTGTAGCATACTCTCATATTTATTTTTTAAAATCTCTTCTTGTAGCCTTAGTATCTTCTCTTCAAAGTCGATGTTAAGTTCAGCTATATAGTATTTTGCTATTGTTTGGTAGGCTTGAAGTTCTTTTTCTAAGTTCTTGTTATCAAGTTGATTGACTTGTATCACTGCCTTTGTTTTTTCAAAATTTTGATATAAGTTCTGTATGCTTGTATTTATATGATTATTGATCGCTTGTTTTTGTAAGTTTAGGGCAGATATTTGTAGTTTTTCAAGCTCTTTTTCTTCGCTAGAACTAAAGTTTAAAGGTACTTTTATCTGCGTTCCTACAGTTTGGTAGTATCCTACTTCATCTACACCTCTTTGACTTGCATATACGTTGAAGACAACATCATCTCTAAAGCTTTTTGACTCTTTAGCAAGGTCGATATGTGCGTTTTGTATATTTGATTCATAACTAGCAGTTTTTGCTTGGTTTTGAATGTTTTGTTCTTTTTTTAAACGCAGTGTGTCAATTTTTAAAAGCAAATGATAGATATTTTTATCTATAGTGATGTTTTGGTTATTTTTATATATCTTCTCAAGAGCAAGGTATTTTTTTATTTTATGAGAAAGTTTTTGAATTTTTTCTTTTGAGAGTGCCCCTTCTTTAAAAAGTTGACTACTGCGTTTGAGTGCATCAGTATACATTTTGCCTAATGCTTCGTAATATTTTTCATTGATTGTATCGCTGAGTTTGTCTAAATTTGCTAAATTTTCTTCAAGGTTGAATTTTTGTAAGTTTATAAGATTTTGGTAGGCAAATATTTTACTTTTAGCAAGACGAAGTTGTTTATCTTTTTTGTGTTGGTAGTATCCATTTTTAAAAATATCATATTGTATTTTTAGATTATATTCATAGTCTGTGTAGTCTCTGTTTATATAGTCTTGAGAAAAGTATTGATCATATTTTGCATCTATGCTTAAACCGAAAAAATCACTACTTGTTTGAATTTTTTCTTCTTGTTTTTGTAAAAGTTTTGTATATTGCTTAATGGAACTCTTAAGAGAATTATCTTCACTTAGCACTGCGTTTGAAAGCTTTGGTAGAAGGGTGAGTGCTGTTGCATTAAAGTCATATTTGTACTCAAAGGAAGTTCTTGGTTTTACTTTTTTTGGTATTTTTTCTTTAAATCTACTTCTACGTGTGAGTGTTACATAAGCATCTTTATATTTTGGTTTATAATTTTTGAGTGCATTTTTTGCTTGAGCATTATCTTTATAACAGCCACAACGAAGTGTATAGTAGTTGCCAATATGTAGCATCTTACACTCTGATGGAAAGTTAAACTTTTGTTCTTGAGAACTACTGTATAAACTTACAGAGTAACAACTTTCATTTGCAAAAAGAGTGCTACAAAAAAGAAGAGGAATAAAGAAGGTTTTTGGATACATATAAAATTATTTACAGTCAAATGCACTAATCATTTCTGCATAATGAGGTGTAGTTTCTTTTCCTATAAAGGTATAAGTTCCAATGCTTAAAGAGTATACTGAACTGTTTACGTCAACCCCTTTACAGTTAACAGTTTTTCCTTGCTGATATTTCGTTACAACTTTACGCAATTTATCACTCTGTTGTGTTTTGTACGTGTTGTAGGCTATGGCAGAGTATATGATGACAAATAAAACTGTTGTAATCGTTATCTTATGCATTCGTGCTAACTCTGTAAAATAGTTTAGAGCAAGAAATACAAAGACTAAAAGAACAAAAGATATGATGTATGCCACTATGCAATCCCTCGTATTTGATAAGTAATGTCACCTGCGCCAAAGCCGATGATCAAACCTTTGTCTAAAGTTTCAAGGTTTTTGTTATCTTTTATAACGGTGATAGTGTTGTTCGCACGAGATATTTTATCTGCCATGGTAAGGTTGTAAGCTTTAAAACTTTCTTGAAAGTCAATCTCACGAGGTGCTTCACCTGCTGACCAAACGGGCAAGATGATAAGCTCAGCTGCTCCATCAAAACATTGAATAAAGGCATCAAGATTGTCAATAGTACGTGAATATTTATGTGGCTGCCAGATAGCTGTAATCTTGTCAAAACCTTTGAGGAGTGCATACTCTTTTACAGACTCAAATGTTGCTTTTATCTCTGTTGGGTGATGCCCATAATCATCAATGATTACACTATCATTCTCAAAGCCAACGATGTCAAAGCGTTTTTTAATCCCTTTAAAATTTAAAAGATTTGTTCGTATCATTTCTATATCCATAGATTCTTGTGCAGCGAAGATTGCAAGTGCAGCATCAAGGGCAATATGTTTTCCAAAGCCCCAAACATCAAAAGTGCCCAAATCTTTAAGAGTAAAACGTGTATGTGGTTCATTGTCTATTAAGACAAACTCAATGTTACTGATGTCTTTACTTGGATAGAGCCAATGCGCATCTATCTCTCCAACTAGCGAGGATAAAAATGGGTCTTCTGCGTTTAGGACTTTGAGTGGTGCAAGATTGATGAACTTTTTATAAGTATCATAAAAGAGTTCATAATTGTAGTCGTAGTATTCCATATGTTCAGGCTCTGCGTTTATGACGACTGCACAATAGGGGTTGGTATTTACAAAACTTCCATCACTCTCATCAGCTTCAAAAATCATCACATCATTTTTTTCATCATAACGGACGTTTGAACCAAACTCTTTTGATTCTGCACCAATGATAGTCGAACCATTCATAATGGAGGCTAAAATTGCTGTGGTTGTACTTTTTCCATGTGCTCCAGCGACTGAATATACTTTTTTATCTTCTAAAATTATAGCTAGTGCTTCACGACGAGCAAGGACTTCTATACCTTTTGCCTGTGCAGCAACAACTTCAGGGTTGTTTGGGCTTATGATTGCAGAATGGACAACAAGGTCTTGGTTTGTGATAGCCTCCGCTGAGTGAGGTACAGTAACAGTGATACCCATCTTGCGAAGGTTTTTTGTTATGATAGTATCTTTAATGTCTGAACCACTTACTTCATGCCCTTTATAGTGCATATATTGCGCTAGTCCTGAAATGCCTATGCCACCTATACCAATAAAATGTATTTTCATCTGCTAAGCCTCCTGTTTCTGGAGATTATCTAGCAACTCTTGTGCCTCTTTTGTAAAATCACTTATATAAAAAGTTCCAGCATTTTGTGTTGCTTCAATATCTGCTATTGTCTCAAGGAAATCGTCAAATGGGAGTTTTTGTGAAGCCACGCCCCAATGAAGTTTCATAGCATTTGAAAATTTTGTGTCGTTACTCAAACCTGAGAGAACTTCAAACAGTGCTGCAGCATCTTCAATCTGACCAGCAGAATAATGTTCTACAGCATATTCATAAAGAGCGCGAAGTGTAGCAAAATCTTGTACTTCATTCATATCCATAGCTCTATGGGCTTCAAGTGTGTCTGTGAGTTTTTCTAAAGCCAAATCAAGTATGTTTGCATAAAAGCCGTGCAGTGTCTCTTCATCAAACAAATCATGTGCCTGTTGTTCAAGTACATAAAGTCCTGCAATGTCACTCTCTTGTTGTGCTTTTAATATCTTTTCTTTTAACGCTTTATCTTTGCTCATTTAAACATTCCTTGATTCTTAATAGTGCATCTTTTGTCTTTTCTTGACTTTCAACCAGTGCGATACGGATGAAACCTTTGCCCGGGTTTTCACCTTTGGCATTTTCTCTTGCTAAAAACTCACCTGGAAGGACTTTTACATTGTACTTTTTGTAAAGTTTTTTAGTAAATTCTAAAGCATTGTCTACCTGCATCCAGAGGTAAAAGGTCGCTTGTGGGATTTCGCTACCAAGAATCTCTTTGGCTAGGATGAAGTTTTCTTTATAAACAGCTCTTGCTTTTGCAACATGATCTTCATCATTCCATGCAGCCGCAGCAGCATGTTGGAGTGGAAGAGGTGAAGCACAACCGATATATGTTCGGTACTTCATATACTCTTTGAGTACTTCTGCATCCCCAGCGATGAAGCCTGAACGTAGACCCGGAGCAGAAGAGCGTTTTGAGATGGAGTTGATAACTAAAGTATTTTTAAAAGTATCATTTCCAACAAGTTTTGCTGCTTCTAAAAGGGAAGGTGTTGGCTTGTTTGTATAAATTTCACTATAACATTCATCATTTAAAAGTACAAAGTCATGCTTTAAAGCAAGTTTTACCCATGTTCCCAATTCTTCTACCGTGAGTGTTGCCGTTGTTGGATTGTTTGGGAAGTTTAAGATGACCAAATCACACGCTTGAAGCTCATCTTCTTTTATCTCAGGCTTCATGTTGTTTACTGCGTTTAGATTGAGATGAATGACTTTTGAGCGTGTGGCAATGGCTGCGCCTTCATAGATTTGATAAAAAGGGTTTGTGTATGCCATGACAGGGTTCTTTTTGTCAAAAAGTAAAAACTGAGGGAAGTTAAAAAGTACTTCTCTTGTTCCAAATGTTGGAATAATTTGAGCATCACTGAGTGTGACGCTAAATCTTTTTTCTACAAAGTTTCTTTGTGCTTCTCTTAGTATAGTTTCCCCTGTGGTTTTAGGATATTTTTTCAAAAGGGGAGTATTATCTCTTAGTGCGTCTTGGATAAACTCTGGTGTTTCAAACTGGGGTTCTCCTATAGTTAAAACAGAAGGATGATAGCCCTTGTTTGGGATAATCCCTTCAAGAAGAGTTGTAAGTTTTTCAAATGGATATGGTTCAAAATTCATTAATATTTCACTTTATTTATTTAATGCAATTATAGCGAAAATTATTGTACAATTAGTAACATTAGTCATATGGAGGCAAGAATGAAAGTACTATTTTTAGCATTATCAGCACTACTTTTTTTAGGTTGTAGCGATAATAAAAAGCAAGAGCATACAAAAGTTACTCAAACAGAGCTAAAAGCTGCAGTTTCTGAAGAAAAAGTACCCCAAGAGGTGACGCAAGAAAAAGTTGTAAAAGAAGAAAGTGTAGAAGAAAAGGCAGCTGAAATAGCAGTAGCTCCAAAAAAAGCAGTAGCCCCAAAAAAAGCAATAGAAGTCAAAGAAGTAAAAACTGAAGTTGTTCCTAAAGAGGTTGCCGTTATTCAAGCGCCAAGTGTTGATGGTGCTCTCGTATTTAAAAAATGTGTTGCTTGCCATGGTGCAAATGCAGAGAAAAAAGCACTCAATAAGTCACAAGTCATTCAAGGATGGAATACACAGAAGATAATTGCTGCTTTACATGGTTACAAAGATGGAACATATGGTGGTGCAATGAAAGGGGTGATGAAATCCCAAGTATCTAACTTAAGTGATGATGAAATTACAGCTGTGGCAGAACATATTTCTAAACTTTAAACGCAGTAGCACTGCGTTTATTTTATACTAATTTTAAACTAAATGGCTACAATTTTGTAAATTAATAACGAAGAGAAGAGATGAAACTTATTGTAAATGGAAATGAAAAAGAATTTAGAGATACTGCAACACTTCAGGAAGTTCTTAAAGAGCTAAATCTTGAAGGAAAAGTTATGGCAGCAGCTGTAAATATGGAAATAGTAAAGCAAGACAGTTGGGATAAATATAAGCCTAAAGAAGGTGATAAATTAGAACTGCTTGACTTTGTTGGTGGTGGATGATTCTACGCTAACAACTGCGATGGCATACTCGCCATCGTGAGTAATAGAAACAGAAGTATCTGTGATATGAAAATTTTGAACAATTTTTTTAGAAAGGGCAAGCTCTGGTTTTCCTCTCTCTGACTTATAGATTTTGATGTCATAAAATGAACATTCACTCCCAATACCTGTGCCAAGTGCTTTAGCAAAAGCTTCTTTGACAGCCCAAAATCCCGCCGCAGTTTTGTAAGACTTCACAAGAAGACATTCTTCTTGAGACAAAAACTTCCGTAAGCCTTTATTCCCGAAACGTTCCATTAGACTTTTCATGCGTGAAGTTTTGATTAGGTCAATTCCAATCATTACTGAATAACAAATTCTGAGTATTTTGGTAACATAAAGTATCTCCTTGTCCCTGTATTACTCTATTTGAAGTGCTTTTTATAGATACTGAAAAAACACTAAGTCCGCCAAAAGTCCGCCTAAATAATTATAGTCTAAGACGAAGCAAGAAACTGTTCTGTAAGTTGTTCTTCCTGCATTTGAAGTATTTTGAGTTCTTGCCGTTTTTCTTCATTGAGTTTAAACAGTTTCATTTTTTCTTGAATATATTCATCCGCACCTTCAATATTTTTTGATTTTTCTACTATATCATTTTGAAGTTCATCAATTCTTTTAAGTGCCTGTTGCATTGCTTGTTTGTTAAGTATCAAAATAAGTTCCTATTTTTTCTTGTAAAAAGTCAATATTTATATTTTCGTATGTTTTATCTTCTCTTTTATCTATGTAGTGTAGAATTATATCATTTTTTAATATACTTTTTAAAGCAATGACAGTTTTGTAAGAGTTTATGTTGCTTTTAACAAACACTTCATACGGTACTTTTCTCTTGGTAACAATTTCCCGCTTTATAGCATATTCATAGCAATGCTCTGGCTCGTTATAAAGGTAGAAAATTTCAACTCTATACTCTTTATCTAAAAGTCGTTTGATGTTCTCAAGTGCTTTTGAAAGATTTGATAAATTGCTATCTAAAATCAGAGAATATTTGTGTTTAAGAGCATAATCAAAAAGTTTGCTAAAACCTTTACTCGCAGGTTTTTGAAAAATATCGGAATTATTTCCATTGTATCCAACAGGTTTGAAAAACTCTCGAATTTCATCAGTGTCTATATGGAGTAAATGTGGATTTTTTTCTTTAAGAAAAATTCCAAATTCAGTTTTTCCAACTCCACTCATACCAGCAGTTAAGATGGCTATTTTTTCATTTTGAGGTGTGATGCCTT
This sequence comes from Sulfurimonas sp., assembly GCF_026988655.1. GTDB lineage: Bacteria > Campylobacterota > Campylobacteria > Campylobacterales > Sulfurimonadaceae > Sulfurimonas. Next base: position 19,458 of record NZ_JALSKT010000009.1, read on the forward strand.
TTGTGAATTTTTCAATAAAATCTTTTTTATTTTTGTTGATATACTCTATTGCTTTTTGTTCGATTTCTAAGATATTGGGTGCTATTTTTTCCATTGTTCTATCTTCTCCCATGCATTGTTGATATTTTGTGTAATTTCCGTATAAAGCTCTATATTTTCAGGGTTTAAATCAGGATGATATTCTCGTACTAATTTACGATAAGCTTTTTTTATGGTTTTAAAATCATCATCACTGCTAACACCTAAAACAGTATAGGCACTATCGCTATAAAACTGTGCAAACTCATTTTGAGGCTCTTTTGGAGACTCTTGTGTGTGCTGTTTTTCTTGTTGTGAATATGATGAACGATAACTCTGCTCTTGATAGCTTTGTTCTTGCTTGTAAGATTTCTTCTTACTTGTTTCTTCTTCACTCTTTGCACCAAACGACTCAAAGAAACTACTTATGATGATAGGTATAGCTCGAACCCAGTTTATAAATCGTATTATTTTATAGTAAAGTGTAATAAAAAAGTAGTAAGTATTTGCACTCATCATCTTAATATTTTGAATGGTGTCTTGTGTAAACTGCACTAAAAATTTTAGCTGTGGTGCAAGAAGAGCAATTCCTACTATAAGCTTTTGATCATATAAAGGATTGTCAAATCCTGCATGAACTATTAAGTAAATTCCTAAATAAGAGTAGAGTAGATGAAAAAAAAGAGTTTGTGCTTTTTTTGAAAAGTAAAATGCTATTGCAAAAATAAATCCCATCGAGAGTAAATTTTCTAAATCCATATCTTAGTCCCAGTTGATATTTTCTAAATCTACATAGTGTATGTTGTCATAACGATTAACACCCTTAATCGTATAAGGCTTGAGTTTTGAGAAACCATTAAACATTATATCTTTATAGTAAGGTTTTACACTCAGCTTTAGCGGTGCTTTATTTGCATAGACAAAGAGTGCTTCATTGTCTTTCATTGTTCTAATCTCACTTACATTCATAACAGACTCTTTTTCATAGTAGTTTCGCCCATCTGCTTGTCGTTTGAGTGTCTCTTTGTATCCAAACATCTTTTCTAAATCAGTGGCTAAATCTAAATCAGCACCGCTGTAGATAAGTTTACTTGCGATACCACCATCTAAGATGGTTTTTGCTTCGTTTTGAGAGTACTGTTTTATGAGTTGGTTGATATTTTGTAAAATAATTGAGATTGAGACATTATACTTTCTAATGGTTGTAATGACAGATGAAAATCTTGGTATGTTCATATTCCCAAACTCATCAAGTAAGCAGTACAAGTGCAAATCTTTTGCACTTGGCAGCTTATCCATCATTACATTAAAGAGTTGGGAGTAAAAGAGGTTAAGTAGGAAGCTATATTGTTCTTGATACTGCTGTTCTATTTTTATAAACACGACCGATTTTTCCTCTCTAAACTTTTTAAAGTCTATAGAGTGGGTATATGTCAATTTTTCTAAATTGTTATTTATCCCTATGGGAGAGAGTGCCGTTGAGGCAGTCGCTATAAAACTCTGTATAGTTTTTTCATTCCCACTTATAAAACCTTTATACTCTGAAAAAGTTTTATTATCAGCATATCGTTTTATAAATTCATCAAGTGGCTCGCCACTTTTTCCAAAGTTATTAAGCATATACCTTACATTTGCAAGGTTCATATATCGTTTATCATTTGTAGAGTTCAATACTTTTATGAGTATCGAGATAAAGTTCTTTGCTCCATCACTCCAAATCTTATCCTCTGCTCTTGTGCCTTTTAGTCCCGAAGAGGCTAAAAGTATCTCACTTACCATATCTATACTCATGGAGTCTTTTGCATATTCAAGAGGGTTGTATCGTATGGACTCATCCAAATTTTTTGGGTCAAGAACATATATTTTAAAACCTTGATTATGTAAGTATGCACTTGTTTTATCGTAGATTTCTCCACTTAAGTCGGTTATAACCATTGAGCATCTTTGAGATGCGAGTTTATAGATGTTTGGTAGAACATACGAGGTGGTTTTTCCTCCTCCAGTTCTACTAAAGAGTGCGAGGTGGTTAAAACTCTCTTTTGAAGAGAGTCTTTTATTTTTTCCATCTACTAAAAGCCCATCATTAAACCTTGAAAAGGTTTTAATCTCATCTTGTTTACTCATCATACCATCGCCTTTTATAGGCGGTTGTGAAAAAAATGAGTACAGCCAAGAGAGTGGGTTTAAAAACCGAATTCCAAATTTTCTAAATAGATTGTTCATACCTGCAAACATAATTATTGAAATAAAAATAAGTGCTAAAAATTCCATGTACTATTGTAGCTAAAATCTTTTTAACTTTTGGGAGTATCTTCACTCTCTATCATGAGAGTTTTCTCTTGCTCTGCTTCTTTCATCTTTGGCTTTTTGCCGTTTTATCTCTCTTCCTTTTTTATGTTCAAATTTTTTGAACAGCTCTTTATACTCTTTTTCTAAGCCTAAAGTTTTGAGTCTGTATTTTTTGTTTTTGTACACAACTCCATGGGTAGCACCTCTTGTGTAAAACTCAAATCCTTTTTGTTTTATGCTTCTCTCAAAAGCCTCTTTTGATTGAGCGGTTTTAAAACTTGATAGTAAATCATTTATGATTTGCTCTTTAGTGCTTTTAACACCTCTGTGTTTGAGTTCTTGTTCCTTTTGTTTTTCTTTTGAGAGATCCTTTTTATCTTGATAAAAAGAGGACTCGTTAAGCTCTTTGTATTTTTGGTTTTTGTAGTTTTCAAGCTGTTTTTGTATCTCTTTGAACTCTTTTTTAGAGAGTCTAACTCTTTTGTTCCCCTCTATCTCGTTGGCACTTATCATTAAGTGCAGGTGCATATTATTTTTTTCTTCATGCACAACTCCAAAGGCAAGATGTTCATCTGCTCTTTGGAAGAGGTATTTCTCTGCCATATCTAAAAGTATCTCTTTTTGTCTCTCTTTTGAGAGAGAATTTTCTTCTAAAGATAAAACCTCATGATACATAAAAACCTTGCCTCTTGCTTCTCTAAGGTATCGTGCATTTTTATAAAACTCATTGAGGAACTCTTTTTTATTACTTGGATGTGCATAAGTGTTTCTTGAAAAAGTAAAAGAGGATGTATCACGAGTGAGGTAGTCGTAGAGTTGCGAAAAAGATTTACTTTTTCTGCTCATAGATTTTATAATCATGGCTTAGGTTTTAGCGATAAATTTTTTAAACTCTTCTTCATACTGGCGAAGTGCATTAATGAGTATATTTATATCAATCTGCTCTGTCATATTTGTTTTATGGGCGATTTGATTGATGTTGTTTGCTATACCACGAGATATGCGGATATACTCACTAATAAACTCTTTTTGCTCTATGGAGAGAGTTTGGGGTGTGTTGTTATTTAAAAACGATGTTACTATGCTTTTAGCATAAGAGTTTGTTTTTAAATCTAAAAAGATGGCTCTTCGTTTGAGTTCATCATAAAAAGCGGTACTGAGTGGAAAAGTTACAATCTTGTTTTTAGAGTTGTAACTCTTCTTGTACTCTTTTTGATAGTTTGATTGACTCATATTTTCACTTCTTAGTTATAAAGTTTGTATGGTGTTTGTGTAGTATTTTGCTAACTCGACTAAAGGGTATGAAACATCGCCTTGACCTTGTTGAATATAGCTACATCCTTGACCTGCTCGTCTTAGTCTATCAAGTGTTGATATACTTAAGCCACATTCTCTTGCCATTTCTTTTTTTGAGATGGCTACTCTTTTGTACTTTGCATACAAAGTATCAAAAATTACTTTTGCTTCACTACTCATAATGAACTCCTTAATTAAATTATAGTAATGATAATCTATTAAACCTTATAAATATATAATAAATAGTAAGTATTAATTATATATTTATAGTAAAAAATAGATTTGAGTAAATTTGACTACTTTATAGTTATTAATAAACTATTAAAAGTAAGTATTATATAATTATGAATAAGGATTTTTTATGAGTACAGATGAAAGAAAAAACAGAAGTGTAGGAAGACCACCGTTAGAAGATAGTTCTCAAAAGAGAGATAAAAAAGTGATGCTCTCTTTAACTCAAAAGGAGTATGACTATTTGCAAAAAATGCAAAAAACACTTAATCGCTCTACATTAACATCGACTATTCTTTATTTTATGGAGCGAGGGCAAGAGGCTGTAAAGGAAGATTTTTCTAGGGATAGATAGATGTTTACTTGTAAACATCACCTCTAAAATCTATATCGTTTACGATAGCTATGATTTTTACTTCATTATTTTCTAATTCAAATAAAATTCTGATTTTACCAACTCGAACTCTGTAGTAGTTTTTAAAACTACCTTTGAGTTGTTTGACATCAATATTTATATCTTCTTTGAGTACAATTTTTTTGATAGACTTCACAATGAGCTGTGTAGATTTTTCTTTGGAGAGAGCATGAGAATTTTTAGTAAAAAATTTATCTGCTCTTTTTAGGTATTGTACCTCTAAAGTCATATTTGAATTGATTCTTTAGAAGAGATGATTTTATCATCTGCACTAAAAGTATGTAAAAGTTTTGCATAGTGTTGTTGCTCTTCATCAGAAACAAACTCAACAGTAGAACTACTATCAACTTTTAAACCTTTGATAAAACCTTTTTTTAAATTATTGAGGATAGTCATAAATGAGTCATAATTGTTATCATCAATTTGTAATTGTATTGTTTTCATTATAATTTTTTCCTTTATGAATATTTATTATAATTATACCACAAGAGGAGAACATTAATAGACTTCTTGCATAACCTCAAACTGGTTCAAAAATTGCTATTGCTCAAGCATGAAGAATTATGAGAAATTAAAAGAGCTAAAACCAGAACTATTCAAACGATTAACAGGTGTAAAACCTGAT
>NZ_JALSKT010000010.1 GCF_026988655.1 Sulfurimonas sp.
TATTTTATGTCACCTGATTGTAATATTTCTGTAACCCAATTAACCTATAATATTTCATATAAATAAGAGGATTTTTTATGCAAGAGCACATACTAGTTGTTGATGATGACAATGATGTTTTAGAACTCTTAGAATACACTTTACGTTCAGCTGGCTATGATGTTCTGGGCTTTCTCAACACAAAACATGTAAGAGAAGTGCTAGCCCAAGAGCGTATTGATCTTATCTTAATGGATAGATCACTTCCTGATATTGAGGGGAGTTTATATGTTGAAATGCTACGAAGTAAAAACATCAATATTCCTGTTATTTTTCTCTCTGGAAAAGATTCCCAAGAGGAGATAAAAAGTGCTTTTCTTAAAGGCGCTGATGATTATATGACAAAACCTTTTGATGTTGAAGAGTTACTACTTCGCGTAAAAGCAGTCCTACGCCGTTCAAATTCGCAAACAAAAGAAGTTGTTCAAAATTTGGAGTACAAAGATATTGCACTTGATCTTAATTTACAAAAGGTAAGGATTCAAGATCAAGATGTTAGTCTTACAAAACTTGAAGCAGCACTGCTCAAACTCCTCATTCAAAATAGAGGAAGAGTACTCGACAGAGAATATCTACTAAAAAAAGTATGGAAAAATTCACAAAATATTCATCAAAAAACTGTCAATGTTGCTATAAAAAGATTAAAAGAGAAGATTGACCCCTCAAATAACAAAGAGTATATAAAAACGATAAGGGGAGTTGGGTATATGATGGCATAAAAGAGATAGAACCAAAATGGTTCTATCTCTAAGAAGAATGAAATTTGAAATTTGTTTTTTAGAATTTTACTTCTGCAGTAAGCATATACGCTGTTCCATTATTTGAGTATTTTGCACTACCTTTTTCATTATCTGTAATGATTGTATTTGCTACCCATTCTACATTACGGTTTTGTTCCCATGCCGCACCTATAATGTAACCTTTATCTTCTGTTTCTTTTACACCTGAGGGCTGCTCTTTTGTCCAAGAGTCATAACGAGCTAACAATCTGTACTCTTTATCATTTCCTAAACGGTATTCAACATTTGCGCTATAGCCTGAACCAGCTTGTGCTGAAACATTTGACACTGACGGAGATGCTACACTTCCTGTATCTATTGATTTTGAACGTGTGTCTAAAGATTTTACATATTGTGCTGCCACTAAGAACGAAGGTTGGTTATATACTGTGTGTAATCCACCAAATACTAAATCTTCATTTCCAACGTTTATATTATCGCCAGCTGCGTTTAGAAATGTTAATGCTTTATGTTTTTGATTGTATTGACCAAAGAAAGAAGCATCCCAATATGTTTTGCTTGTTTGTTTGTCTTTTCCACTCACACCTAAAATGTGCGCTGTAGTTCTCCACTCAAAACTCATACCATTTTGAGCCACTTGAAATGCGTGATAACCTTCACCATTAAAGATTCCATAATCTGCATCAAAGTATTTTGTTCTTGTTTTAAACATTACACCAAAGTCAGCTGAGTTTGATAAATCTGGTCCACTCACTTTATCTTCAATTAAAATTTTTGAAATATTACGGAAGTACCAAGCGTTATGTTCTTCATAATCATGCCAAGGACGATGAGCCAAACCAATCTCAACACCAGTAGAAGGAAGAATATTATTTAAGTAAAGGTATGCATATTTTGCACGAAGTTTTTCATCTCCAGTTACATCTTTTGACATATCATATGTTACACGATAGTAAGATTTTGGATCATCTAAAAGATAAGCTTTTAATTGAAAATAAGCACGTCTGATCTCTACTTGCGCAGTTGTGTCTTGTGCGTCACTAAAATCCTTTACAGTAGCCCCAATATAAGTTAAACCAGAAAATTTTAATTTATCAGCTTTTGAAAACATAGGTACTGTTTTGTCTTTTATTAAAGTACGACCTTCAGCAGGTTTTGTAAACACCTGACCATTTTCATCTTGATATAATTTAACATCAGCTGCGTTTGAAGCAACTGAACCTAATGTAAGAGCAGCTAAAGCTGATAAAACGATTTTTTTCATTGATTAATTCCTCGTGGATATTTTTGTTGTCGGAATTATAAAGCAGTTAGGTTACGAAAAGATTACAAAAGTAACATTGGATTACCATTAGGTTACAATGCTTACTTTTTAGGACTATAAACTCGTATAAATGTTTAGAAAAACCACTGAGAAGTGATTTTTATTCTGCGCTCTTTTTCATTACCTATATTAGAACCATATTTATCTTCTTGTACAGTAAAACCAGCTTTAATTGAGTTCCCCATCAAATACCAGTTTACACCTGCCATCTTCGATGTTAAATCATATCCATTTGCATCTTTAAACTTGTCCCAAGACTCATACCTTACAAAAGGAGCAACAAAGCCATAATCTGCAAAAACATATTCACTAGTTGCGTACCAACCATTTGATTTGCCTGTTTCTAAAGAAGTAAAATCTTTCACTACCCCATCAAAATCAAAATATTCAGCCTGAACAAAAGCCCCTTTATAGTGTGCTGACATTTCAAGATTAATCAATGTATGGTCAACTGTAATCCCCTCATCTAATTTAATATCAGAACTTTTCCAATACCCAGCACCAATTTCAAAGTGCTTTCCTTGAGCAAAGTATGTTTCTGTTCTTGATTTTTCTTCCCAACCATCAAATGGAGAAAGTACAACTTTACCACCATAAAAGAAATTCTTTTGATCTAAACCAGTTGACGTTTCTCCTTTAGCAGTTTTAAACTTTCCAGAATATACCCCATCACCAAAAGCAACTTGATAGTGAACTTTCTTCTCCCAGTTACCATACATTTGTGCATTTGTACCACGGCGGTTATGTGTAATATACTGTGCTGCTTCATCAGCTACATGCGGACGGTCATAATGAATCACACGAGCTGACTTTACAGTTTCAGTACGAGAGATGTCAATCTTTGCACGGTAAAGTTTAAAATTTACTAGAGATGTAGCAAAAGGTTTTTTGATTTTTACATAAGCATCACCAACATTAAATGATTGTTCACCTTTATCTTGAAAGTTAGCCTTATCATTTCTTACATCCATTGTAAAAGAAGCATATTTGTTAAAACCAGCTGCAACTTCAAAACGAACTCGTCTCAAATATGCGTCATGATAACTTTGCGTATCTCCTGTAGCCAAATCTTCTATATGTCCATTTTCAAAAGTACCTTGAATTCTTACACCTGCTTTTAACCACATATCAGGATTATCATCAGCAACAAATTTCATATTAATATGTGTTTGCTTTCCAAGTACAAATTCAGGAGATTTTGTATCTACAATTGTAATACTTTTTTTGGTTTTACGTATATTTGTAAGAGGAATTTCCACACGACCTTCAGCATTTTGTGTAAAGACCTGACCATGTACGTCTTGATATAATCTAACATCAGCTGCGTTTGAAGCAACTGTTCCTAATGTAAGAGCAGCTAAAGCTGATAAAACGATTTTTTTCATTGATTAATTCCTCATTAATATTTTTCTTGGAGGAAGTATAAAATACTTAGGTTACGAAAAGGTTACAATATAAGGATATGATTACAAAATGATTACTTGATATAGCTTTATTTTACTACAAAAACTTTGTAACCATTTTGTAATAATCCTATTCTATAATTTCACAAATCAAATCTTTACAAAGGTAAAACAAATGACTCAAGCAATAAAACTTACACTTGCAGCGACACTCCTAGCATCAGGACTCAGCGCAAATGACGTAATCAAAGGAAGTGGTGCTTCTTTTCCTTATAGTGTATACCAAAAATGGACAAAAGCTTACAATAAAGCTACTGGCATCAAAGTAGACTACATTAAAAAAGGTTCTTCTAAAGGTATTAAAGACGCTGTTGCAAGACAAGTTGACTTTGCAGGAACAGATAAACCACTTTCTCCTAAAACACTCAAAAAACACAAGCTTTACCAATTCCCAGGTGTTGTTGGTGCAATCACAATGGGATACAATGTACCAGGCATAACAAACCTACAACTTAGCCGTAGCGCTATCGTTGCTATCTCTTCAGGTAAAGTAAAATACTGGGATGACAAAGTTATAGCAGCTGCAAACAAAGGCACTGTGCTTCCACATAAAAAACTAACATTTGTTCATCGTGCAGATGGAAGTGGTACAACATTCAACTATACTTATTATCTTTCAAAAGTATCAAAAGATTGGAGAAAAACCTATGGTGCAAAAAAATCTCTGAACTGGCCTGGTAAACAGCACATTGGTGGAAACACAAACTCAGGTGTAGCTGCACTTATCAAACAAACACCATTTTCTGTTGGTTACATCGATTATGCAGATGCAAAAAACAACAATATCATCATGGCAACTGTTGAAAACAAAGATGGAAACTACATCAAACCTGAACTAAAAGCATTTCAAGCTGCAGCTGCAAAAGCAAACCTAGATCCTAAAAAAGATTTTTATTCAATTATCGCAGATCCAGCAGGTGCAGACTCTTACCCTATGGTAGCAGCAACATTCATCTTAGTTCCTGCAGAAAAACCAGAAATGAATAAAAAAGTAACAGCATTTTTTGACTGGTCATATAAAAATGGTCAAGATATAGCCAAAAGTCTTGGTTTTGTTCCACTTCCAGATACTCTTACAAATAAAATCAGAGCATACTGGGCAGAAAAAGGCATCAAATAATCACTTCTTTTTGAAGTGATTTCCCTTTTCTTTTTATCTCCATGTAATCTCTTTGTAATCAAATTTTTATATAATGTCAATATATTTCAACTAGGGCTTTAAATGGAAAAACTCTTTCAAAAAATATCTTTTGCTAGTGCATCACTTGTTTTAGCACTGCTATTAGGTATTTTTACTACACTGTATTTAGCTGCACAGCCAGCAATTTCTGAATTTGGTTTCAACTTCTTAGTTGATGAACGATGGAATCAAGAAGTCTCTTTAGTAGATACCTCAGTTGCAACAACTCAGCCAACAGTGACTTCTGAAGAAATTTTAGATGAAGATGACATGATTCTAGATGAAGATGATGAGGATGGAGCATCTACAAAAACAGTGTATGGTGGACTTGTTCCTATTATCGGTACACTTTTGTCTACACTCATTGCACTTATCTTTGCTCTTCCCATCGCCATGGGGATAGCAGTCTTTTTAGCTGAGATTGCTCCAAAAAATATTGCCAACATCACAGGAATGGCAATTGAACTTTTAGCCGCTATTCCAAGTATTATTTTTGGTATGTGGGGGCTTTATTATTTTGCCCCTATTATTGCTGAAACATTTGGAGGCTATCAAGTCTCTTTGCTCACAGCAGGTCTTGTTTTAGGTGTTATGATTTTACCATTTATGGCAGCTATTACACGCGATAGTATGAACACAACACCAGATGTTTTAAAAGAGTCAGCTTATGCACTTGGTGCTACAAAATTTGAAGTAGTTAAAGATATCATTTTTCCATACTCAAAAGTCGGTATCATCGGTTCTATCATTTTAGCTCTTGGCCGTGCTCTTGGTGAGACAATGGCTGTTGCATTTCTTATCGGTGCGGTTTATTCAATGCCAGAGAAGATTACTGACCCTACTATTTCCATCCCTGTTGCCATGGCAGTCAACTTTGGTGAAGCAAGTGGACTTGGAGAGAGTGCACTTTTTTATCTTGGGCTTATTTTGTTTGTTCTTAGTTTTACCATCATATCAATTGCAAAATTTTACTTTTTGAAAAAGGTTAAAAACTAATGAAACAATTTTATACAACTCCAAAAAATGCACTTTTAGGAGAAAATGATGTTTAATATGCGGCTTTTTGTCAATAAACTATTTTTAGCTCTTTCTATGTTTTCAGCACTCATAGGTTTGGGCTTTTTAGCTTGGATACTTCTGACTCTTTTCATTCAAGGGCTTGGTTCCTTGCACTTGAGTCTTTTTTTAAATGACTTAGTTGATGGAGGGTTGAGAAACCTTATCGTTGGACAACTGATTCTCGCATCATTAGCAGGGGCAATAGGAATTCCTCTTGGAATGGTTGCTGGTATCTATATCCGAGAATATGGCAGAGGAAAATACCCTGAACTTATTCGTGACTTGAGTGATATTATGATGTCGGCACCTTCGATCGTTATCGGTGCTTTTGTTTATGCTATTGCTGTTGCACCTTATGGTGGAGCAAATGGTTTTGCCGGTATTATTGCACTCTCCATTATGATGATTCCTATCATCATTAACACAACTGATTCAATGCTTAGTCTTGTACCAAAAGAGTTACGTGAAGCTGGCATTGCACTTGGTGCTTCAAAATACCGAGTTATTTTAGACATTGTCATTAAAGCTGCAAAAGTAGGAATCATGACAGGTATTCTTCTTGCATTTGCTAGAATTGCTGGTGAGACTGCACCTCTACTTTTTACATCTGAGACAAGTAACTACTTTAGTCTTGATTTGACAGAAAGTTTTCCATCTCTCACAGTAAGTATCTATAATCTTGCCAATGAGCCTGAACAATCTAGCCGTGACTTAGCATGGGCAGCTTCATTTATCTTAACTGTCATGGTACTTATCATCAACCTCACTGGTCGATTTATCACTAGAAATAAACACAAATAAGGAACTAGCAATATGCCTGTAATGAATATAAAAAATTTCTCTTTTACTTATCCGGGAGTTGATCACCCATCATTAAAAAGTATCAATCTTCCAATAGAAAAAAATAAAATAACAGCACTTATTGGTCCAAGTGGATGTGGTAAATCAACTCTTCTTCGTTCTATGAACCGTATTCATGACCTTTACCCTGGAAATACTTACGATGGAGCTATCGAACTCCTCAACGAAAAAACGGGTACGTATAGCAATATCTTAGAGATCAAAAAAGAAAATGAGTTTATTGAACTTCGTCAAAAAATAGGTATGATTTTTCAAAAACCAACACCTTTTCCAATGAGCATCTTTGATAATGTTGCTTATGGACTGAAAATTTCTGGCATAAAAAACAAAAACGAACTCGCTGACAGAGTAGAAGCTGCACTCAAAGGTTCGGCGTTATGGCCTGAAGTAAGTGATAGACTCACGGCTTCAGCTATGGGACTCTCCGGAGGACAACAACAACGTCTTTGTATCGCTAGAGCCGTTGCTGTAAAACCTGAAGTTTTACTTTTTGATGAGCCAACCTCAGCGCTTGACCCCATATCAACTGGAGCTATTGAAGAGCTTATCGTTGAACTTAAAAAAGACATCAGCATAGCAATTGTTACTCATAACATGCAGCAAGCTTCTCGCATTAGCGACTATACTGCGTTTATGTATTTGGGTGATTTAGTCGAGTATGACAAAACTGAAAATATCTTTTTAAATCCAAGAGAAAAACAAACAGAAGATTATATAACAGGAAGATTTGGATAAAATAAGTAAAAAAGGAAGCGAAAGTATGTTACAAACATTTAAAACAAACTTAGAAGACATTAAAAATAAAATTACAGAAATAGGTGAAAATCTTGTAAATGCGAATGCCATTATTTTGGATTCACTCAAAGATTGTGATCTTGATAAATTTGCAGATGCAAGAGACCGTATCAAGAACATCACAGCAAAAACTGATGAAATTGATAACAGCATTATTAAAGTGCTAGCACTTTATACTCCTGAAGCAAAAGATTTAAGACAGCTTGTTGCCTATTTCAAAATCACAAATGAACTCTCACGAGCTTGTTCCAACACAAGAAGCTTCATTAGAGGTTTTACAGATGTATGTGAAGACTTAGATGTAACTGCTATAAACGAGTATGCTCTTCCTATGCAAGCTTCAACGGTCAAAGCGATTAAGACAACGGTAGAAATGATAAAAACTGATGATCTTGATGAAATCCAAGAGATGTATGAAGAAGTACTTATAGAAGAGAATAAAACGGATGATCTTTATGAGATGATTGAGCGTAGACTTGTCGAGCAAGCTGAGAGTGCAAACTCTTTTGAAAAATATCACAAAATGCTTAAAGCTTTAAGAAAGAGTGAAAAGATAGCTGGTCGTGCCATCAGTGTAGCTAACCTCTTAGTATATATAAAAATTGGTGGAACAATTCATAACTAAATGTTAAAATTCCATCAAATAATACTACGAAAGTTTCTTCTTCTTTTTATTTCTCTTTTTATTATTATAGGTGGTGTTGTATATTATTGGATTTACCAATACTATTTAGAATCTTCAAAACAAGCACTTATACAAAATGTTGAGCTTTTATCTAACATAATAAATGAAGATAGCAACCTCGATATGCTTGCAAAAAACATCAAAAATAATTTACATATGCGTTTAACTGTTATAGATGCAAATGGCGTAGTCATTGCTGAATCTGACACAGATAAATCAAAAATGGAAAATCACAGATACAGAAAAGAAATTCTTCAATCCGATAAAGAAGTATTTGGGTATATTGTTCGTCATTCCCATACTCTCGACAAAGACTTACAGTATGTGGCAAAAAAAATACTCTTAGGCAAAAATACAATTTATATACGTTTAGCAAATACTATTAAAGGCATTCAGGCTGAAATACTCAACCTAGGTATCAAAGTATTTGCCATACTTTTTCTTTTTTTCGTTATATTGTTAACAATCAGCTACAAAATCAATTTACAAATACAATCTGAAACAAATAAAATAGCAGCTTTTCTAAAAGCTCTTACAAAAAAAGACAAACCAACATATATCACATCAAGATATTCTAAAGAGTTTGCTCTTATAACAGCACTATTAACAAAAGTTTCACAGATTCTTGCCAAAAAAGAGAAACAAAAAGCAAAATACACAAAACGACTTGAAGAAGCTAACAGACAAAAAGATGACATAATTTCTGCCATTTCTCATGAGTTTAAAAATCCTATAGCTGTTGTCAATGGTTATTCTCAAACTCTTTTAGATGATGAAGATATCAACCCTGATATTCGTAAAAAATTTCTTACTAAGATACATTCAAATGGTATCAAACTAACCAATCTTATTGATACCCTACGACTCTCTATGAAGCTAGATGGTGGACACCAAAATATTAAAACAAAAACAGTAAAACTTTATGATCTTATTGATGAATGCTATAAAAGCCTCAAGCTCAGCTATCCCTACAAAGAGTTAATAGTTTATGGAGATAAAGAATCTAAAATTGAGGTTGATGAAGCACTTTTTAGTATTGTTGTATGTAACCTTATTGAAAATGCATTTAAGTACTCTGAAGATGAAGTTGTTGTAAATATTAACAAAAATTCTCTTGAGGTTATAGATACAGGAATAGGGATCAGTTCTAAAGATTTGGAAAATATCACGAAAAAGTTTTACCGTGCGAATAAAAATACATGGAACAACTCTTTAGGTCTTGGTCTTTTTTTAGTTAACAATATTACAAAACTTCATCATTTCAAACTTCTTATAACAAGTAAACGAAACAAAGGTTCTACTTTCAAGATAGTGTTTTACAACTCAAAAATGTAACCCTCTTGTAACACGAATGTAATATAATTTTTCGACACCAACATAAAAAGAGAAACAATGATTGACGTTGAAAAAATGATTACGAAAAAGTATCCAAAACTTAAAAACAACAAAATAATCAAAGGGGCAATCTCCAAATTTGCCGATGCAATAGTGCATGAAAAAGAGTTAAATGAATTTTTAGAAAAAAATGCTCATCTAGGAAGTTATGAATTTATAGATGAGATATTTGATAAGCTAAACTTTAATTTTTCAGCTTCAGATAGTGATGTACAAAACATACCTGAATCAGGAAGAGTTGTCATCATTGCAAACCATCCGCTTGGTGGTCTTGATGCTATATCTTTAATTAAACTTGTCAGTTCTGTACGTAAAGATATAAAAGTAGTTGCCAATGACTTTCTTGAAGTCCTCACACCACTCAAGCCCATACTGTTAAGTATAAACAACTTTCAAAGCAGACAAAAAAAAGATGCAATTACTCAGGTTTATCAAGCTTTAGAAGATGAAAAAGCCATCATCATCTTCCCTTCAGGAGAAGTAAGTCGTGCAGGAGCAAAAGGCATACAAGATAAAGTCTGGCATAAAGGATTTTTAAAATTTGCCCAACGAAGTAATGCTCCTATACTGCCTATATTTATAGGTGGAAAAAACTCTAAAACATTTTACTCTGTATCAACTCTCAACAAAAAACTCTCAACACTTTTACTGATTCATGAACTCTTTAAGCAAAAAAACAAAAGTATTGAGTTAAAAGTGGGTGAAATAATTCCTAATGAAAATATTCTTCCAAAAGGAATTAAAACAAACAAAATAATTGAGCTGTACAAAAAACATCTTTATAGTCTAAAAAAAAATAAAAGTTACTTTATAACCCAAAAGGCAATTGCGCATCCTGAAGATAGAAGACTTATCAAAAAAGAACTCAAAAATTCCCAACTTTTAGGAGAAACAAAAGATGGAAAAAAAATCTATCTTTACTCTTCTGAGGATAATAACTCAATAGTTATTAATGAGATAGGTCGTCTGAGAGAAGTCTCATTTAGAAAAGTGGGTGAAGGTATCAACAAAAAAAGAGATATTGACAAATACGATAGATATTACAAACATATAGTCCTTTGGGATGATGAAGATTTAGAAATAGTAGGGGCATATCGTATTGCTGAGTGTAAACAAATCATCCAATCAAAAGGTGTGGATGCACTCTATACGACGACACTCTTTAACTACAATGAAAACTTTAAACCCTATCTTCATGATTCTATAGAACTCGGTAGAAGTTTCGTACAGCCTAAATACTGGGGAAGTCGCGCACTTGATTATCTTTGGTATGGCATAGGTGCGTATCTACGTAATAATCCCCAAATCAAGTATATGTATGGTCCAGTATCTATCAGCGCAAATTATTCCAAAACCGCAAAAGATATGCTTTTATATTTTTATAATAAAAATTTTCAAGATGATAAAAACCTTGTAAGTGCCAAAATCCCATATAATTTTAAATCCGATGAAGCATTAATCAAAAACCTCAAAGAAGAGTTCAATGCACCCGAGTATAAAGAAAACTTTAAAACGCTTAAAAAGGCACTGAACTCTATTGGAGCTAGTGTGCCAACACTCTACAAGCAGTATGCAGACCTTTGTGAAAAAGGGGGAATAAAATTTTCAGCTTATAATGTTGACCCTGATTTTTCAAACTGCATCGACAGCTTTATAATCGTAGACATCAGTAAAATAAAAGAATCTCAAAGAAAGAGATACATCACATCATGACAAATGAAAAACTAACACCACAACTTTTAAAAACTCTTGAAGTGCTTGACTTTGCGTTTCAACCTATCATCAACATACACAGTGGAAAAATTTATGGAGTCGAAGCACTGCTAAGAAATTTCCAAGAAGTTGGTTTTCGCTCTATCTTTAGCCTCTTTGATGCAGTTTACAATCAAAAAATGCTCTATAATTTTGATCTTGCTCTTCGAAAAAAAGCATTTATAAAGTATACTGAAATTACAGAATATGAAAATATAAAACTCTTTTACAATCTAGACAATAGACTCTTCTCAATGAATGATTTTTCATCTGGTAATACAAAAAAAATTCTTAAAGATTTAAATATCAAGCAAGATAGAATATGCTTTGAAATTTCAGAGAGACATGAGATTTCCAATGAATTTGATTTAGAAATGGTTGTACAACATTATAAGGCAGAAGACTTTTTCATTGCTATTGATGACTTTGGAGTCGGTTATGCTGGATATAAACTTTTTTATGATTCGACACCAAATATCATTAAAATAGATAGATTTTTTCTCCAAGAGATACAAACAAATCTCAAAAAAAAGCTAATGGTTAGAAATATCACACACTTAGCTATCCAACTCGGAATAAAAGTAATAGCCGAAGGGATTGAAACAAAAGAAGAATATCTCACCTGCTTGGACATTGGCTGTCACTTTGCACAAGGCTACTACATCCAAAGACCAACACAAGAGAGTAGTAGAATCTTACCTACATATACTCACGTCGTTGATCTCCTTGAACAAAACAAACGAGGTACAACAGAAAAATCACTGCTTCTTAATTATGTAAATAAAGTTGTACCTATTGATATAAATAGTAGTATGGAAAAAGTAATTGATTACTTTAAGGTACACAAAGATGTTGCTGTTGTTCCCATCATAAATGCTAACAAAGAGCCTAAAGGTATTCTTCTTGAATCACAAATCAAAGATTTTCTCTATTCCCCATTTGGCATATCACTTTTACTCAACAAAAACAACAATGCAACCATTCCTACTCTCTTGAATGAATGTGGACATATTGATGTAAACAGTAGTCTAAGCACGCTTATAGAACTTTTTGCGAACAATCCTGAGTCTACAGGGATTATCATTACAAAAGATGCATGCTATTATGGATTTTTATCAGCAAAAGCTATTATAAATTTAATGCATCAAGAAAATATCATACAAGCAAGAGATCAAAATCCTCTGACAAAGCTTCCTGGCAACACTATGATAGATAAGTGTATTACAGCTGTTCTTAACTCATCCAAAAATCATATATTGTGCTACTTTGATTTAGATAACTTTAAAGCATTCAATGATGTGTATGGATTTAGAAATGGCGATAGAATTATTCAACTTTTTGCCAATATACTCAGAAAAAAAATACCAAAAAAAGATTTTATTGGACACATTGGTGGGGATGATTTTTTTGCTTCATTGCAAGATATAAATACACAAGAGTATGAAGTACATATCAATATAATTAAAAAAGTTTTACATGACTTTTCAGAAGATGCAAAAGGTTTTTATTCCAAAGAGGATAGAGAAAAAGGCTTTATTGTTGCAAAAGACAGATATGGAGTAACTCGTAAATATCCTCTCTTAACTGTTAGTGCATCTATTCTCATAGTTTCCAAACATTGTAAAAGCTACTCTGAAGAAGATATAAATCAAGTATTGAGTTCTCAAAAAAAAGTTGCAAAAAGTGATGAAAACCATCTAGCTATAAGCTGTTTACTATAACTATCTGAAACAATATAGAAAATTGATTATTTTTTAATCACTTACAAAGTTGTAAATTTAGATTAATAAGATATACTAAGTGCAGATAAAATTCAGGAGAAAATTAATGGGAAAATTCGTTAATAATATAGAAGAGTTCTTTACATTTTGTAATGAAAATGATGTTCAATTTGTAGATTTAAGATTTAGTGATATCAAAGGTGCATGGCATCACCTTACATACCGTTATAGTGCTGTTAATGCAGAAATTTTAGAAAATGGTTTCCCATTTGATGGTTCTTCAGTTGAAAACTGGCAACCAATTAATGAATCAGATATGCTTTTAAAAGCTGATGTACCAACAGCATTTCTTGATCCTTTTACTGCTGATCCTACTGTTATTCTTATTTGTGATGTGTATGACATTTATAAAAATGAACTATATGAAAGATGTCCACGTTCAATTGCTAAAAAAGCATTAAAATATGCTGCTGAACATGGAATTGCTGACGCTGCATATTTTGGACCTGAAAATGAGTTTTTCATTTTTGACAATGTACAATTTGTTGACAATATCAACGAAATTGGTTTCAAAGTAGATACAGAAGAAGGCGAATGGAATTCAAATACTTCATATGACGATATGTACAATACAGGTCACAGACCAGGAACTAAGGGTGGTTACTTCCCTGTTGCACCAACAGATTCTATGGTAGATATGCGCGCTGAAATGATGCAAGTATTAGAGCAAGTTGGTCTTGAAGTTATTCTTGGTCATCATGAAGTTGCTCAAGGTCAAGGTGAAATCGGAATCGTATTTGGTGACATCATCACAGCAGGTGACAATGTTCAAAAATATAAATACGTTGTAAAAATGATTGCACACCTTAATGGAAAAACTGCTACATTTATGCCTAAACCACTGTATGGTGACAATGGAAATGGTATGCATGTACACCAATCATTATGGAAAGATGGTAAAAACCTTTTCTATAAAGAAGGTGGATATGGAAACCTTTCTGATTTAGCAATTAACTATGCTGGTGGTATCTTTAAACACTCTGCAGCAGTTGCTTCATTCACTAACCCAACAACAAACTCATACAAGCGTCTACTTCCAGGTTTTGAAGCACCAAGTATTCTTACTTACTCTGCTAAAAACCGTTCAGCAGCTTGTCGTGTTCCATATGGTGCAGGTGAAAAAGCTACTCGTATTGAGATGAGATTCCCAGACAGCACAGCTTGTCCTTACCTTGCATTTGCTGCAATGATGATGGCTGGACTTGATGGTATCACTAAAAATGAAATGCCTGTAGGTCCACTTGATGAAGATTTATTTGAACTTTCTCAAGCTGAAATTGCAGAGCGTGGAATTCCACAAATGCCACATACACTTCGTGAAGCCTTAGAAGGTCTTGCAGGTGATTATGAATTCTTAAAACCTGTATTTTCTGAAACATTTATCAAAACATACCTTGAGTATAGATTTGAGCGTGATGTTATCCCTGATGAGGGTCGTCCAACTGCATATGAGTTTAAAACTACTTATCAATGCTAATTTAACCTCTCCCTATTTGGGAGAGTAAATAATAAAAATTATCTTTAACTTTCTTCATTAACCCACAAAATCCTTTTTAAAAAACTCCAATTTCGATATAATTCGCTTCATACATGTAAGAGTGTAGTAATATTCAAGTACAAAAGGATTTTCAATGAAAAATATTCCTAAAGGCAAATACAAGCCTTATCCTAAGATAGACTTGCCAGAGAGAAAATGGCCGGACAATACAATAACAAAAGCACCTATATGGTGTAGTGTAGATTTACGTGATGGAAATCAGGCACTTATCAACCCTATGGATATGAAGAAAAAACTTGAATTATTTGCACTCTTACTCAAACTTGGTTTTAAAGAGATAGAAGTTGGTTTTCCTTCTGCTTCAAAAATAGAATTTGATTTTTTGCGTAAACTTGTTACGGATAACTTAATACCTGATGATGTAACTATCCAGGTACTTGTCCAAGCAAGAGAACATCTTATTGCTAAAACTTTTGAAGCCCTAGATGGTGTCAAAAAAGCAACTGTTCATCTTTATAATTCAACTTCTATTGCACAAAGAAAAATCGTCTTTGCAAAAACGCAAGATGAGATTATTGACTTAGCTTTAGAAGGTGTTGATTTAGTGAAGAGATATGAGGCAAATCATAATGGAGAAATATTTTTAGAATACTCTCCAGAGAGTTTCACCGGAACTGAGCTAGACTTTGCAGCGCGCATCTCAAACGCAGTAACTGCACGTTGGGGCATTAATGAAGATAGAAAAGTCATTATTAACCTACCTGCAACTGTGGAGATGGCTACGCCAAATATTTATGCAGACCAGATAGAGTGGATGAGTAGACATTTAGACAATCGTGAAAATGTCATCATCTCGACCCATACGCATAATGACAGAGGAACCTCCATCGCAGCAACAGAACTTGCACTCTTAGCAGGGGCTGATAGAGTGGAAGGAACGCTTTTAAGCAATGGTGAGAGAACAGGTAATGTTGACATTATTACGCTTGCGCTTAATATGACTTCACAAGGAATAGATACGGGGCTTGACTTTTCAGACATAAATGAAGTGGTTCAAGTAGTTGAGCAATGTACTGAACTACCGACACATCCTAGACATCCTTATGTAGGGGAGCTTGTTTATACTGCATTTTCCGGTTCGCATCAAGATGCTATCAATAAGGGTCTTGCATATCAACAAGCAAAAGAGGACCCTTTTTGGGAAGTACCTTACCTGCCAATAGACCCAGCTGATGTTGGTCGTACTTATGAGAGTATCATTCGTATAAATTCACAATCAGGAAAAGGCGGGGTAGCTTATATTTTAGAACACAGCTATGGTTATCATCTTCCAAAAAGTATGCACCCTGAAATTGGTCGTGCAGTACAAACTTTAAGTGATCAAAAAGGCAGAGAGCTAGAAGCTGATGAAATATTGGAAGTATTTAAAAATACATACTTTAATATCAAAGAGCATATCTCTTTTAAGGATGTCTCCTTAAGTACTGACAATGGTGTGTCAAAATGTACTTTAACCTATCTTTACAATAATAAAGAAATTGTATCTAAAGGTGAAGGCAATGGTCCCATTGATGCCTGTAAAGATGCACTTATGAAAGAGTATAAAAATGATTTTACTATCAAATCCTATTCTGAGCACTCATGTGGTGACAAAAGTACAGCAAAAGCTGTAGCCTATATCGAGATACAAAGCAGAGAATTACTTTCATGTTTTGGTGTCGGTACAGACAATGACATAACAGTCGCTTCAATAAAAGCAATGTTTTGTGCACTAAACAGAGCTTTTAGCTAAAATTAAATATCATAAGTATAGAAAAATACACAAGTAGCGGTCCTCTCTGATACGGTAAATCAAAACTCAAGTCACCCTGAACTTGATTCAGGGTGACTTGAGTTTTGAAGTTGTCTTAGTTTTGATGTACCGTACCTCACTGACTGCTACAGCTTAACTATAAATTTATTAAAATAACAACTCCCCTTCTGGGTCTGCTTCATCTTCTGCTCTTGGCGGTTTGGATATATCACTAAAGTACTCTTTTTTTCCATCAATCTCAACTTCAATAATACCCTCAGGCACATCAAATTTTCTTTTTACTTGCGGATATAAATTTAATACATTTTCAAAATATTTTTTAAACGCAGGACCGGCAACGCGTCCTCCTGTTTCTTTATGATACATCGGGGTATTGTTATCATTCCCAAACCATACTACACATTCTATCGTTGGAGAATAGCCTGCGAACCAAGCATCTATATTTTTATTTGTAGTTCCCGTTTTACCAGCGAGTTCTATCCCTCTTGCTCTTGCTCGTCTTCCTGTACCTCTTTTAACTACATCTTGCAATATTGTTGTCATAATATATGCCTGTGTAGCAAGTGAAGTTTGATGCGACGTATACTCTTTTTCATACACGGTACTACCAGACTTATCAATGCTGTCAATTAAATGCGGTTCAACCTGTACTCCATTATTTGAAAAAGAAGTATAATATTTTGCAAGTTGTAAAGGTGAGAGAGACATTGTCCCTAAAGCAATAGATAAATCATTTGGCAGTTTTTTAATATTGAACTTTCTCAACTCTCTTAAAAGTTGAGAAAGCCCTATATCGTTGACTAGATTTATCGTAGCAAGGTTTCGTGAATGCACAAGTGCCTCTCGTAGTGTAACTAGCCCTTTATAATTTTTTTCATAATTTTTCGGACGCCATTTCATATCTTCACCATCTTTTTCATAGTTATATGTTTTAGCAATATCTACAAGTTTTGTTGCTCCAGAATAGCCTAAATCAATAGCAACTTGGTATATAAACGGTTTAAACGCAGAACCAGGTTGGCGTCTTCCTTGTGTTGCACGATTATAAGAACTTTTCTTATAATCTACACTTCCCACAAGTGCTAGTATATCCCCGGTTGCTGAGTCAAGAGAGACTATGGCACCATTGAGTTGGGATACATTAACATCTTGAAGCTGAAAACTTTCATCATTATTTACTAGAGCCTCTTGCTCTTTTTGCAAATCTTTTTCTTTATACTTTTGTATACGTTTGAGTGATAAATCATAAGCATATGTAAGTGACTCTCTCGCAGCCTTTTGCAGCCTCAAATCCACTGTTGTATATATTTCATACCCACCCGTTTTCAGATCATTTCTCCCCATCTCACGAAATCTTCTTGCAACTTCATCCACAATAAAAGGAGCTTTATTCTGCGTGAGAGTATCATCATACACTTTTGGTCGTGTAATAAGTGCCTTTTCAAATGTAGCATCATCTATCCAACCTAACGTATGCATTCTAGCGATAACACGATTAGCTCTTCCCATAGATATTTCATAATTTTTTGTCGGTGCATAGGTACTTGGAGCTTTAGGTAGTCCAACTAAAATTGCCATCTCTTTAAGGCTTAAATCTGAGAGCTTTTTATGAAAATAGCCATCAGCTGCAGTTTTAATACCATAATACCCATGCCCATAATAGATTTCATTTAAGTATCTTTCTAAAATCTCTTGCTTGGTTAAAGCCTGCTCTATTTTATATGAAAAGATAAGTTCTTTAATTTTACGTGAAAGTTTTTTCTCTCGTGTTAAAAGTTTATTTTTAACAAGCTGCTGCGTAATTGTACTCGCACCTTCAACCATCTTTCTCGCTTTAACATCTTTAATAATTGCACGAAAAATTGCATCAAAATTTACACCAGAATGTTCAAAAAAGCTTGTATCTTCTATGGCCACAAGTGCTTCTATCACACGAGGAGGTATCTCATCAAACCTAGCATAATATCTATGTTTTTTATTAAAAACGTTTGCTATTTTTTCTCCATTTTTATCATAAATTCGGCTTGTCACTTCAGGTTTGTAATCAACCAAAGATGAAATGTCATACTCATAGTTAAAATAATAATATCCGATAATTCCAAAAGGCGTTAAAACACCTAAAATAAATAAGCTTAAAAATATTTTTTTAATCATTTTCTAAATTTCCTATTTGTAAAATTTGCTTCTATTAATGTTTTAGTATACTCTTCTTTAGGACTTGCTATCACCTGAACTATTTTACCACTCTCAACTACTCTTCCCTCTTTAATGATACAAACATCTTCACACAAATCTTTTGCTGAGTTAATATCATGTGTTACAAAAAGCATTTTAAATGCCTCTTTTTTTTGTAAACGTTTTAAAAGCTCTATGATTATCGTTTTTGTCTCTGGGTCAAGTGCAGTTGTTGGTTCATCAAGGAGTAAAAGTTTAGGCTTTGATTCAAGCGCTATAGCGATGACCACACGTTGTAACTGTCCACCAGAAAGCTCAGGAGCAAAACGCTCCAAAAGAGACGTATCCAGCCCAACTTCTTTAAAAAGTTCTGCTACTCTGCCCTCATCTACAAAAAATTGTTTTTTTATTTTTGTTAATGGGGAGAGTGCTGTAAAAGGATTTTGAGGAACAAAAGCCACTGTTTTACCTGCAATCAGTTCAAAGTCAAACCCTTCTTTAAGTTCTACTCTCATCTCTTTTGGCAACATTCCCAACAGTGCTTTAATGGTTAGACTTTTCCCACTACCACTTTGTCCGATAAGGGCAAGAGAGTTTTCAATATGAAAAGATATATCTACTAAAGTTTTTTCACGATATTTTATTTTGAGTTTTTCTACATTCATTCTCTAAACGCAGCCACTCTTTTACATATCTCTCGCAACGCTTCATCACTCTCACCCAAACGTGCTATAAGTCTTATAATAGCATGAGGGACTGTGGGCTGCCGAATAGCACCAACCCCATAGCCATCATTTAAAAGAGCGTTCTTAATCTCTATGACTTTTTTGTTCTCCCCTATAGATATAGGGACGATTAGCCCATCTATTTTTATACCCAACTCATCGAAAACTATTTCTTGACGAAGGGCTATCTCTTTTTTTAACTCTACTGCGTTTGAGAGAATAAAATCGAGTGACTGATGTGCAAGTAAGGTATCATACAAAGAGAGTGAAGTTGCATATATAACAGGTTTCGCTCTGTTAAGGAGATACTCTACAATATGCCCAGACCCTAGGATGAATGCTCCAAAACTTCCATATGCTTTACCAAGTGTTCCCATTTTTATATAGTTGTTTTTAATTTCAATATCATAATAATCAAAAACACCCATAAGTTTTTTTCCAATGACACCGCTGCTATGTGCTTCATCAACTATAATAATTGCTTCATAGTTATCAGCAAGTGCAAAAACCTCTTTTGAGCAGATATCCCCATCCATTGAGTAGATACCCTCAACTGCAACAATTTTTCTTTTTGCAGTTGAGTTTTGTAACAACTCTTCAAGATGTTTCATATCATTATGTCTAAAAAAATGCACTGCAATATCGCCAATACTTGAAGCTAAAATACCCGATGCATGATAAAACTCATCCATAAAAAGAACATCACCACGACGAACAAGTGCTTCAATGAGTGCAATGTTCGCATTGAAACCGCTACCAAGCACTATCCCTGCTTCAAATCCATTTGCCTT
Organism: Sulfurimonas sp.; assembly: GCF_026988655.1. Taxonomy (GTDB): domain Bacteria; phylum Campylobacterota; class Campylobacteria; order Campylobacterales; family Sulfurimonadaceae; genus Sulfurimonas. Next base: position 20,077 of record NZ_JALSKT010000010.1, read on the forward strand.
ACACATTGCATCTTCAAACTCTTTATGTATTTGATGATATCCATTTACTAGCATAGAGGCTTTAGAGCTTTGCAATGGTTGCGCCTGAAGAATAGCACAAGCTTGTTTGTGCAAATCTTTGTTATGTGCTAAACCAAGATAGTCGTTAGAAGCAAAGTCTTTCAAACGCATATCTACAACTTCTCTGGTTCTATATCTACCTGCCCGTTTAAGCGCCTTGAGCTCATTCTCGTAAAAAATCATCCTAACACTACTCTATTTCTTCCACTCTTTTTTGCTTCATACAAAGCATTGTCTGCTCGTTTAAAAAAGGAGTCTTTACTTTCACAATCTTTATACTCAGCAACACCAAAGCTCACAGTTATCGGTAAAATCATATGATGTTCTTCAATAGCCTTACGAATCTTTTCAGCAATAACATAGGTGTCAATCTGTGAAGTATGTGTCGCTATTATCACAAACTCTTCACCACCTATACGACAAAGTTCATCCGTATCACGAAGCATTGATTTGACAAGTTTTGTGTATTCCATAAGTACTTTATCTCCTACATCATGCCCATGTTCATCATTGACTTTCTTAAAAAAATCAATATCAAAAAGTATAATTGAAAGCTTTTCATTGTATCGACATGCACGTGACACTTCTTTTTCTATTCTTAACTCATAATATCTTCGATTTCTTACATTTGTCAAAGGATCTGTAATAGTGAGTTTTTCTAGCTCTTCTTTATATATTTCTTCTGTTGTAATGTCAGATAAAACTATCGCATGTCTAAGAGGCTTGTCTGAAATTATTGATGCCGATATTAAAAAATAATATATTCTTCCATTCAAATATAATTTTATTTTATTTGTCTTGTTAGGATAAGCAAGGATATACTCTACCCAGCTCTTACCATCCATCTCTTCTTTTATATAACCCTCATCTTCCACAAAAAATTCACAAATACAATTATATTTTTCCTTAAATTCTTTCAATGTTTTATACTCGTTAAAAATTTGGAAAAACCTACTGTTTACTTCTAAGATTTGATTGCCTTCATTAATAAGTACAACATTCGTCGAATTGTTCATAATCTTTTGATAATATTTTTTTTGCTTTCTTAAAACCATATACAATATGATGTTTATAATACTCACTGCTAGCATCAGAATTAAAATACCAAAAAGTATCCACTGTAACATAAAGTCCTTGATACTTTTTAAAGATAAATCATCTAATTTTTGAAATGTTATATAGCTTCCAATATTTTCACTACTGTTTTCAAGTTTGTAGCTAACTATAAAATACCCATTTTCTATTTTATATCCACTATCTAAATAATTTTGTATATTATTTTTCTTGAGATACTCCATTAACTCTGGTTTTGCATCATAATTTGCTACATAATAATCATCTATAAATAATTTCGTAACAGGAAATTTGAGTTGCGTTTTATATTTTTTATCTGCTACTACAATCGAATCTATGCCGCTTCTGCTTAACTGTTTTGATATAGAGTTAAAATGCGATATAACTTCTATCATACCTATAAAAATATTATTGTCAAATATCGGGACAATAGCCTTTATACTCATATCAAACTTACCTACGCTGATAAAAAATTCATTTTTAGGTGCTATAAGAAACTTGACTATGTCTTCTCTATAGTGTGAAAGATTATCTCCATGATGCTTACTCCAACTACGATAAATTGAAACACCATGTTTATCTAAAACCTGTATCCAGATATTTTTATAAAGTGTAGATTTGGAATATTTTGCTAATAAATCATCATAATAATTATAAGGTACTCTTTTATTTATGATAAACTTTGACAAGTTTTTATCTGTATGCGCTAGTGTAATAGCAAGTGCTAAGGTCGATTTTTGTTTAGCCACAATGTTATCATGGATACGATTTTGCAGATTTTTTGCATTGTTAGCGTATTTTTCAACTAGGAGTTGCTTTTCTGTTTTTTCAAGCATCACTATATATACTACAGCAGAGATACTAAACAAAAAAATCAAAAATACAACAATAAAGTAGGATCTTCTGTTTTTCATTATTTGTCCATAAATGTCTGTAATACTTCTACACAAAGCCCCATAGCTGTACTCTCAAAGCCACGAACTTCTTTAATGTAAGATTTACAAAATCCCTCAACCATACAGGCACCGGCCTTACCACGCCATTCACCACTCTCTAAGTAAGCTTCCAAATCATCTTGATTAAATGCATTGAAAATATAATCGGTTTGAGAAATATCTATGATTTTTTTACTTTTTGAATGATAAATCATGCAGGTAATAATACTCGTAACATTTCCACTTTGTGTCATTAAAATATTACGAGCATCATCAATGCAGCGCGCTTTACGAAGAATATGCCCCTGACTTGTCACAACAGTATCAGCCACAACAAGAGGATAATCTTCAAAACCAAAAGCTTTTAAGTTAGTCTCATATTTTCCAAGGGTTGCCTGATAAACAAAGTTTTTTGCATTTACTGCGTTTACACGCTCTTCATCAAAATCTACACTCTCTTGAATGAAGTCAATACCAGCTTGATCTAAAAGCATCGCCCTAGTTTGTGATGAAGAACAGAGTCTAATACGCATTTCTGAGTGTCACTCCAAGATAAATAGCGATTATGCCAAGGACTATATTGATAGGAACCATATACTTTCCAATAAGTTCAAGTGCTTTTTTTGCACCTTGAGCATCACCTTTTTCTAGTAGTTTTTGCGCTTTATTATGTCTAAGTATCATCCCTAAAAGATTTGCTGCCATCAACATCCAGATCACTTCTTTGACATGCACAAGATTGTAAAGATGCATTGCACCTTCATCTATGACATTACCATTTGCATCAACTGCCGCCACACGAAATCCAAGACCAACAGCCATAATGACCGCTGTAATTATTAAAATAATTACAAAAGGAGTTACAATAGTAAAGAGTCTTTTAAGTGCATGAGAAATTCGCTCAAGTCTATGCAAAGGAGACTCAATTTGTACAAATGAATTATGCGCTGCAAACTTCATAGCTATCATTCCGCCAACCCATACAACTGCAGAAATGACATGTAAAAATACGATTTGCGTTCTGTAATCTGCAAAAAGTTCGATCATTAAATCTTTCATTACTTAAGAACCTCTGTTATAAATTTAAGTGCTTCTTCTTTTGCCTCTGGCAATTTTGAAGCATCTTTTCCACCTGCTTGTGCAAAGTCTGGACGACCACCGCCACCACCACCAAGAATTGGAGCTATTTTTTTGATCCAATCACCAGCTTTAGCATCACTGTTTTTTACACCTGCAGCTATTAAAACTTTATCGCCTTTAACTTGAAAAAGCATTGCACAAAGTTTTTCATTTTGATTTTTTAATTCATCAATTTTATCTTTAATATCCCCTGCTGGATACTCTTCAACCACTACACTTACACCATTAATATCACTTGCTGTGATTTCAACTTTTGCAGATTCTTGTGCTTCTTTCAATTCGCTTTTTAATTCTGTAATATTTGACTTAAGTCTATTGATACCCGCAATAAGATCAAGGTTTTTTACTTCTGCTTGAGCAGATTTGAGCACTTCTCTTTGGGCTGTAAAGTATTTATACGCTGCGTTTCCACAAACGGCTTCAATTCTTCTCACACCCGCACTTACACCTGACTCTTTTGTAATGATAAATGAGCCTATATTTGCAGTATTGTTCACATGCACACCACCACAAAATTCTATACTTGCATCTGCAAAACTCACCACTCGAACTTCATCACCATACTTCTCACCAAACTGAGACTTTGCACCAGATTTTTTTGCATCTTCTATGCCTAAAACTTCTGTTTTTGCAGGAATTGCTCTCATGATTTCAATGTTCACTCGCTCTTCTATCTCACTTAATTCGGCTTCACTGAGAGCTTTTGGATGAGAAAAATCGAAACGCAGTCGTGTTGCTTCATTGAGTGAACCCGCTTGAGAGATATGATCACCAAGTACATCATAAAGCACCGCATGAAGTAAATGCGTAGCTGAGTGATGTTTTACAATCTCATTACGTGAAATGTCCACTATCGCATCCACATTTGTATCTTCTTTTATACTCGAAGTTACTTCAATTTTAGAAAGATTAATGTCAAAAAACTTCTTTGTATCAAGAACTTTTGCACGACACTGTAGCTCACCACTATCACCACATTGCCCACCACTCTCTGCATAAAATGGCGTTTTATCAAGCATCACCCAACCTTTTTCACCAAGGTCAAGTTGCTCAACTCTATGAAAATTTTCATCTAAAACTGCTAAAACTTTTGAAACACTTTGTGTTGTCTCATAACCGATAAATTCATTTTTGCCAAAACTCTCAAGCAATGCCTTAAAGTCACCACTTACAGCATCATCTCCACTTCCCTTCCAAGCAGCTTTTGCCCGTTTTCTCTGCTCGCTCATTAAAGCTTCGAACTTTTGTGTATCTAATGTCAGGTTTTTTTCTTTGAGCATATCTTCTGTCAGGTCAAGTGGAAAACCAAAAGTATCATAAAGTTTAAAAGCGACTTCGCCACTAAAAACCTCTTTTGTATTTTGTAGTTCCATCTCAAATAGTGCTATTCCCGACTCGATAGTTTTAAAAAATCTTGCCTCTTCAAGTTCTATCTGCTCTTTTACTGCGTTTGACTTTGTAGCGATATAGTCATACTCTTGTCCCATAATGTCAACTAAAGTATCTACGAGTTTATACATAAATGGTTTACGAAATCCTAAAAGATACCCATGTCTTACAGCACGACGAAGAATACGACGAAGCACATAACCACGTCCCTCATTTGAGAAGTTTGTTCCTTGAGAGAGTAAAAAGACTGTTGTTCTAATGTGATCTGCGATGACGCGAAAAGAGGCACCTGTCTTATAAACATACTCTTTAGAAATCATATCTTCAACTTTACGGATAAGTGGCATAAAAAGTGATGAACCATAGTTTGAGAGCGCACCTTCTTTGATAGCTACAACACGTTCAAGTCCCATACCAGTATCAATAGAAGGATGTGCAAGAGGGATTCTCTCTCCACCTTTTTCTTTGACTTCATACTGCATAAAAACAAGATTCCAAATCTCTAAAAACCTGTCACCCTCTCCACCCATATGATCTTCAGGGCCACTAAAATGCTCAGCGCCTTGATCGTAAAAGATTTCAGAACATGGTCCGCATGGTCCAGTATCACCCATTGACCAAAAGTTATCTGCGTCACCAAGACGCATAATTCTCTCTTTAGAGATGTGCTTTTGCCATAGTTTTTCAGCTTCATCATCACTCTCATGCACTGTAACCCAAAGTTTATCTTTGTCTAAATGCAGTACTTCTGTGATAAACTCCCAAGCATAAGCAATAGCCTCTTCTTTAAAGTAATCTCCAAAGCTAAAGTTACCAAGCATCTCAAAGAAAGTATGATGGCGTGCCGTATGTCCAACATTTTCAAGGTCATTGTGTTTTCCACCTGCACGGATACAAGTTTGACAAGATGTTGCACGTGGATTTACAGGACGAGGAACTTCACCCGTAAATATCGACTTAAAAGGCACCATGCCCGCGTTGTTAAACAATAAAGTCGCATCATCAGGCACTAAGGGTGCTGAAGGAACTCTTGTGTGTTGTTTTGATTCAAAAAATTTTAAATACTCTTCTCTAATATCCATGTATATTCTCTTGTGTAAAATTACGCGATTATATCTAAAAGGGAATAAAAACCTTATAATAATGCTAATAATGAAAGAAAATTAATATTTAAGTACCTCTCTATAAGTGCCTGACAATACTAAATTTTACATTCATTTTACTTTACAATACTAAGATGCCTTTATAAGGAGATATCTATGAAAAGAGTAATAATAATTTTAGCCTTACTATTTGGTTTGGTTCAAGCAGAAGATGAGAGTGCAAAGGTTGTTTATGATTTAACAACAAATGATTTAGTAAAGTTTGAAAGAAGTGTACTCAAAGGCATCGTATTTAACAAAACACTTTACTCAGATCAGCTAAAAGAGTTAGAAGTTGCTGTTGTTATCCACGGAGGGGCGTATAGATTTTTTGTAAAAGATTTAGATAGCACTATCTTTAAGAAGGATAAAAAACTTCAAAAAGTCTATAAAGAGTTAAAAAAACGTATCGCAACAATGGCGGACACTTATGAAGTAGAGTTTTTGATGTGTGGTGCAGCGATGAAACGAAATAAGCTGACAAAAAAAGATATTGTCAATTTCGTACACATCATTCCCAACTCTACTATCGGACTTATCGACAAACAAAATGAGGGCTTTGCATACATTCCTGTACGAAATTAAGAATGAATTGTCACTTTTTTAGGTACTTTTTGTAACCTCTATGAGATAAATCTTTTATACAATTTCCAAACTAACTAGTAATGGAGTATTTGATTATGCATGAAAGAGAATTTATGGTAGATGCTAATAACCCTGATTTGGAATTTTTTTGTGAGCTTGATGATAGTTGTGCCCAAAGTATCTGTGAGAATGAGCTTGAAATACCCCAAGACTACATTAAAAAGATAGAATGTTATGATGCTGCGTTTAAAATATATCTCAAACCATCCCGTACATATTACCGTGATGACTGGTATGTAAACCTTACTCGCTTGGATTATGTATCATAAAATAACATTTTATTATATTTTTTCCAATTAAATTGACATTCTAAATATAATTAATTATAATGAATCTATCTAAATAACAGGGGATAGAATGAAAAAAATATTAATTAGTAGTGTGTTAACAACGCTTTTGGCTTCAAGCCTATTTGCAAAGGATATAAGTAGTTATGAATATGCAGCACTTAAAAGCAGTACAGATGTAAAAAGTGCGCTTTCAAGTAATGGTTTTAATGTTGTTGGTGAGTATGATGCAATGGGAAATCCAAACTATCATGTCGTTGCATTTACATGTCCTACTATGACAAATGCAGCTTCAAAAGAAGAGCGCGGTTTTGCGGGAGTACAAAAGGTTCTCGTTGATAAACAAGACAATAAACTTGTCTTTACAAATCCTGAGTATTTCATGCGTGCTTTTTTACAAGGTGACTTCAAAGAAGAATCTGCAGAGAAAATCAACTCAAAACTTGCTGCTGCGTTTGGAAAGATGACTCTCTCGCCTGATGCACTTGAAGATGATGATATTGAAGGTTACCACTTTATGATGGGAATGCCGTATTATGAAGATATGATTGAAATTGGTAAAGGTGGCGATTTACTTGCTAAACTCAAGAAAAATGCTGGTAAAAATCTCGTTTTTGAATTAAAACTAAAAAATTCTACCCTCGTAGGTGTTGCAATGCCAACAGAAAAAGGAGAAGCTTCTTATCTTCCTAAAATCAGAGGTGAAAAACACGCAGCTTTCTTACCATATATGATTTTAATAGAAGACAATAAAGCAAAAATTATGCATCCAAAATACGCTCTCTCAATCGCATTTCCAAAATTAAGTATGGGTGAATTTATGACTATATCTTCAACACCTGATGACATTGAAGAGTATATGACAGCCTTAGTTACTAAATAATATTAGGCACTATAATGAGCAAAAACGCTCATTATAGTATCAAAAATCTACTCTATGCTACCGTCTAAAAGCCCTTGCATATAGGCTTTTCTATCAGTAGTAATTTCTTCACCATCGTGATATAAGAGTGGGATTGTAAACCTGCTATTTTCTTCAACTGACTTGACTGCTACATTATCTGGACTGATTGTATTTATACCTGCCGCTGTTTCTGTTTCCCAATCTAGGAAGTAAGTTGCATACACAAGTTCTGAACAGACAATTTTTATACTTGTCTCAATGTCAAATTTAAAATCATAATCTTTTCCAAGTTGACGAAGTGTCAAAATTATACGTGCTTTTTGATCTTCTAAAGACTCCTGTGTATCATGCATAATTGCTAAATCATCAATATTTAAAAAGTGTTCAATTGTATTGATTTGTACACCATCACGCAATGCTTCATCTATTACTTTACCTGTTTGAATCTCTCTTCGGAGTGAATCTATCTTCTCTTGTGTAAAATATCTATCACCAGCATCTTTAAGTCTCTCAAGCTCATCCCAAATTCCTAAATTTTTAAGCTCTTCATCTGTACCAATGTATACAGCCGCATGTCCCCAATGTCCAGGAATAAGCTTATCTGTCAATCATCAAAAACTTTTATAGGCAAGTAAATAATCATCATAACGAATAAGCATAGCAGAAAGGCTAAGAGCAACAAGCTAAAAACGCTCTTTTTCACTATACTGAGGATCACTCTCTTTGACAAGATACTGGTATCTTGAGATATAATCATCTGATGCTGCTTTTGTGTCAAGATAAGCTAGAGTCATCTTATGCATATCATCCAAATCTTCACCACTCAATGGATCTTTCTCTTTTACTTCTTCAAAAAGTCTAAATGCTTTTGTTCTGTTTGCTAACATCTCTTCAACAAACATTTGGTATGGATTGAGTGTATTTCCTGATGGTTGGAGTATCTCTATCGCTGTTTTTTCATTACCGTTCGAGCTTTGACAAGCTGTTTTCATCCTCGATAATTATCTCTTTATATCGCCTAGATAGCATACTTGCAGCGATTCCACTCCCAAGTTTTTGCACCTCTTTATCGAGGTTTAAAATGGGTGTTGTGTGATAACCGCAACTTGGGGATTTTGCTTTTAACACAATTTTATCAACTTCTTTATGCTCATCCATAAACGCAGTTATCTCTTTTTCTAAACGCAGTGTTACATCTTTGTTTGTTTCATCAGTAATGATTCTGTTTTGGCCATCAATTTCTACTACATTGATGCGTTCTCTAGGTGTTCCAAAGAGCGGAGCTTCAGGACAAAAAGGAATTATCTCATACTCTTTTAAAGCCTCTGTTACTGCGTTTAGCTTTTTAGTTTTACCATCGTAACGGCACTGTTCACCTAAAATACAGGCAGAGACTATGACCTTTTTTTTAGCAGATGACAATAGACTTTATCTCCGTCATCTCTTCTATAGCAAAACGTGGACCCTCACGCCCTACTCCACTGAGTTTCACTCCACCATAGGGCTGAATATCAAAACGCAAGGTCGGCATATCATTAATGACAATTCCACCGGCATCAAGTTCATCTATCGCACGATTTGTTAAGCCCAGATCATTTGTAAAGATAGAAAACTGTAGTCCATAGGGAGAGTCATTCATACGCTCGATCGCATCATCAAAACTACTTACCTTTACAAGGCTGACAATTGGTGCAAATACCTCTTCACAGACTATTGCCATATCATCACGAACATTAGCCATCACACAAGGATAAAATGTTCGTCCTTCAAGTCGCGGTAACAGTAAAGGAATTGCACCCTCTTCTATGGCAGACTCTACCCAAGCCATAGCACGTTTACAAGCTTCATCATCGATTAGTGGTCCCATAAAGGTTTCATCTTCATAAGGAGAACCAACTTTGAGTTTCTTTGTTGCAGTTGCCACCATCTCAGCAAACTCATCATAGATATCTTCTTCAACATAGATGCGTTGCAGACTAATGCACACCTGACCTGAATTTACAAAAGCCCCTAGAGCACATTTTGTGGCTGCATAAGCTAAATCAGCTGATTTTTCTATAAAAGTCGCTGCATTTCCACCAAGCTCAAGTCCTACTTTTTTGATACCTGCATTTTTTGTAATGATATTGCCAACTGGAACAGAACCAGTAAAGGAAATCACACGAGGAATATCTGAAGTAATCAAGGCACTCCCAACCTCTGCATCACCATACACAACACTCAAAGCATCAGGTATAGCATAATCACTCTCTATAAAAAGCTTGGCAAATTTGTAAGCAGTTAAAGGTGCTTCTGGGGTAGGTTTGAGCACTACTGCGTTTCCTGCAACAAGTGCAGGTCCAAGTTTATGTGCTACAAGGTTGAGAGGAAAATTAAAAGGCGTAATGGCAACAACAACACCGGCAGGCTCACGACGAAACATTGCTAGTGTCTTTTTCCCACTTGCCATTGCATCTGTATTTATCGTCTCTCCATGCATTGTTCGCATTGTCTCTGCAGAGAGCGTGATAGTCTCAATACAACGCTCAACTTCTATACGCGCAAAAGTGATAGGTTTTCCAACCTCATCAGTAATGGTATGTGCTATATCTTCTTTATTTTCTTTAAGTTTTTTAGCCACATCTAAAAGCCACTCACAGCGTTGTGCAAGTGTAGACTTTTTAGCAAACTTTGCAGCCTCTTTAGCTATTTTCAATGCTTTTTTTGCGTCATCTGCGTCACATATAGGGGCAGTTGAGACAACCTCCCCACTAAATGGAGATTTTCGCTCACTTAGATTCTTTTTTGTAGCTTCAGTAGAACCGAAAAATATTTTTGCATGCATAATATAGTATCCCTTACTAAATAATATGAGAGATTATATCATTTATAAAATAATTTTTATTTTACAAACTCAAAATCTTGTGTTCAATTTTGACATGCATGCTCTTATTTTTCTAACTGCTCAAGATCTGCTTCATCAAGAAGTTCCATTTTTGGAATTGCTATAGCAATGATAATAAGTGCAATTCCATATAACAATACAAAAAATGTTGCATGCTCCCCACTAACATCTACCAAGCTTATTTTTCCATGGTTTTCGCCCATAAGTGGTTTAAAGATTGTGTCGTAATATTTTGTAAAAACATACCCACCGAAAATACCACCAACTGCACCTACAAGAACATCAACTCTTCCCTCTGCTATAGAGACAGGACCTGTTCCTGGACATTTTCCAAGAATAGCCATAGAGATACCAAATAAAATACCCCCAATAACTAAACCGGAGATTATCATAGGTTTTACATGATACGATGCATACCCCATTTTTATCGCAAAATAGAGAGCTATACTTGTAATTCCGATCGCTAAAAAAAGCATTTTTGGGATGATTGTATCTTTACCCATTGCAAAACCAGCTATCTTTTCAAATTTATCAACCCTTGTGTATTGGATAATTCCACCAAACAAGATACCGATAAAAAAGACCATCCAAAATGAACCATGCCCCTCATACTGAACAATATTGTACATATTTTCTGTTCTGTCTAAAACAAAATCAATATATTCACTCATACTCATTTTGAAGCTCCTTTGTTATAAAAAAACTTACCAGTAATGAGTAGTGTCACCAAAACAACTCCCCCAAATATCATGCTGCTAAAAGCAGTTTGGCTCATTCCTGAGAGAAAATGCCCTGATGTGCATCCGCCAGCAAGTCTCGCGCCTACAATAAGAAAAAATCCAGAGATAAAGCTCCAAACAAGACGAGACTTTACAGAATTATTTTTGTAACGCTTCCATGCACTTGGCATAACACTGATACGAAAAGATTTTGTTATAAAAACAGAGGTAAAAAGCCCACCGACTAAAGCACCAAGAAGCATCACACCTTCCCATGCTCCAGGTTTTTCTATCTCTTGAAGGTAAGTATACTGTTCTGGATCCATGCCAAACAATATCCCTGCATAATAAGGAACATAAGTAGATGCTCCAATAGGTCTATCTGCTCCAAATACAGAAAATGTAAATAAGAGTAATAAACTCATCAATATCCCACCTAACCACCAAGGCAATCTTCTTTTCATAACTTTTCCTTATGCATTTTATAATTACTAGAAATTGTACTATTAAAAAAACAAGAAATGGTAAACAAATTGTAAATAAAAACTCATTACAATAGTATCATGAAAATATTTATCTTAATTTCTATCTTGTATTCCTTTCTAAGTGGATATGAAGCAGACAATTGGTCCCATGATTACAACAAAACTCTGAAACTTGCACAAAAAGAGCATAAAAATATTTATCTCTTTATAGGTGCTGACAAATGTCATTTTTGTAAAATGTTTAAAGAAAAAACACTTTCTAAAAAATGGATTATAAAAAGACTCAAGCAAGACTATAAGGTCATTTATCTCTCACGTGACAGACACTACATCCCAGAAAAGTTTCAAAAGTTTGGCGTACCACGCCACTATTTTCTAGATTCTAATGGCAAGATACTTTTTGAGAGTTTTGGTGTCTTAGAACCTGCAGGATTTGTGACTATGCTCGATGAGGCGGACTTAACTAAAGAGTGATATTTTCTACAATAGCAATTTCATTTGGTGTTACAATAACTGCATCAAAAGTAAAAGTAACATCCAGAGCATTTTTTTTCATATAAACATTGGCTGTTTTAATAAGTCGTGAAAGTTTTGTCGGTGTGATATTTTGAATAGCAAGTTCATAATCTTCTCCACTTTTAACCTCAACAAAATGTAGTACATCATCTTTTGAGCTTATGATATCTATCTCCCCAAAACGAGCATAGAAGTTTCTCTCAACTATCGTATGACCAAGCTCAATAAGATATCTACAAGCCTTCTCTTCTGCTATATTTCCTTTTACTCTACTCATATATACATCTTGAAATTACTGACATAAATATTAGCAGTTAATCACATTTACTTTTATAGACTTAAACGCAGCAGTTAAGATAAGTTCATCACTTTTATCTCCGAAAAGATTGTTTATTTTGGAGTCTGCATGATGAAAAGTTGCAAAAAGTGTTTTTGGTTGTACTTTGTCTGTAAACTTAATAGTCAAAGGATTTGTTTCACCAAACTCTGTCTTGAGTATCACCTTCTCACTTGTAAAGTCTGCAGCATCCTCTTCATAAACCAACAAAATATCTTCGTCATATCTGTCATTGAGCTTCGCACTGCGTTTAGTTTGTGCTGCATTGTTGTAGTGTGCTAGCGTTCTTCCTGTAGTAAGATGATATCCATCAAGTTTTTTGCTTTGTATCTCTTGTATCATTCCACGTAGTTTGTACTGATGGTATTTGAAGTATCCATACCCATCATCTGTTCGAAAATCAAGCTGATGTAAAATAGGTGTATCTTCTGTATGTACAGGCCATTGTAGTCCACGTTTACGATGTTTTTCTAGTCTGTGATAATCTGCCCCGCTAAAACGTTTATACGCTACACGTTGCACTTCACTCCAAACATCTTTACTTGAATTGTAGTTCGCATCTCCGCCCATTTTATTATCAAGTATTTGTAATACTTCCCAATCATCTGGCAGGTCTGATTTGACTAAGGGTTGTGAGAGATGCAGTCTTCTCATAGCATTGATGTAAACACCTGTTTTTTCATAAGCAGACTTTACACCCACAACAATATCAGCACGATGTGCAATATCCGTCATAAAAAGCTCTTGAACAAAAATCATCTCTAATTTTTCAAATGCTTTATCTACTTTGTTAAGATTTGGATGAATATGTGTTAAATCCTCTCCAATGTTGAGCACAACTTTTACTTCATCTTCAAGCATCGCATCAACAAGCTGTGGTGTCATAAGACCAACTTCTTTTGGAGTTTCGTAGTCAGGGTCATAATAAGGAAGCATTCCCATATCACAAGCGCCTTGAACATTATTTTGACCACGAAGAGGCATAAGTCCTGCCCCCGGTTTACCGATATTTCCTGTCATAAGAGCCAAGTGTGTTATAGCCATAACAGCGTAACTTCCATCAGTATGTTCAGTGATGCCAAGTCCCCAAAAAATCATAGACTTTTTAAGTGCATACTCTCGTGCTACTTTACGTAGCATTTTTGCAAGATATTCATAGCCTTCAATACTCTTAAAATAGTCAGGATTTGCATAATGGTCACTCAAGATTTTCTCTTTAAAGTCCAAAAATCCTTTTGTTCTGTCTGCAACAAAACTCTCATCATACAGCTCTTCATCTATAATAACATAGGCAAGCATATTTAAAATAAGAAGATTTGCTTCATGTGGCATGATAGCCTTATACTTTGCAAAACGATGAAGTTTTATCTCTCGAACATCAAAAACTGCTAAGTTATCATGTTCACGTGCGACATCAAGAATGCGATTTGCAATGATGGGATGCGCTTCTGTTGTATTTGACCCGATAACGATCATAAACTCAGCATTATATATATCGTTATAAGGATTTGTTGCAGCGCCCTCACCGATAGTCTCACGCATACCTCGCAAAGAAGGAGAGTGACATACCCGTGCACAGTTATCAACATGAGGAGAGTTTAAAGTATGGCGTGTAAATTTTTGAAAAAGATAAGCTGATTCACAAGAAGTACGTGCTCCACCAATAGAACAAATTGCCTTACGTCCATACTTTTCTTGTACCTCTCTCATCTTCATAGCGGCTGCTGTTGTAGCACTCTGTAGTGTAGTCTCATACCAAACATCGTCTAATTCTGTAAGTGTATCTACTACTGCTTCTTTAATAGCAGGATTTTCTGCAAGAAAACTCTTTTTGATACGGGGAATACGAAGTCTATCATCAGCATCAACAAAATCAAACCCGTACTTTCCCTTGATACAAAGTTTCCCTTGGGACACTACTCCATCAGGATGGGCAAAAATCTTTTTGATTTTATTCTCTTTGACATCTACATGAGCGGCTATATCACACCCTACCCCACAGTATGTACATACGCTGTCTATTGTTTCTATGTTTTCCATTTTTTCCCATCCCTCACGATAACTACAATTCAATAAGATTGTTCAAAGAAATCTATTTTGTGGAGTTTACAATTCTTTGTCTTAAAAAGCTTGGAAGTAAGTTTATAATGTGAATGATTAAATAAAACCTAAGCGGAAATGCATAGAACTTTTTTCCTTTTTCTATGGCATTTTTCATTCGTTTAACCCCTTCCTCTGTCTCAAGCAAAAAAGGCATCTTAAACTCATTTTTATCCGTAAGCTCACTTTTTATAAATCCAGGCAAAAGCGTTATCACTTTAATTCCATAAGGCGCATATTTATATCTAATGCCTTCAGCATAGGCATTTAACGCACGTTTTGAAGATGCATATACCTTTGCACTCGGCATTGTAAAAAGAGAAGAGAGCGAAGAGATAAATACTATCTTAGCACTGCGTTTAGCTTTGAGTTTTGGGAGTAATATCTCTAAAATAGCATGATTTGCAAGAACATTGACATCATACAAATGTTTAAACTCTTTAATAGTGGCAATATCCCCTGAGTGTCCAAGTGAAACACCAGCATTGAGTATGACCAGATCAGGTACTGTCATGGCATCTATCTTCTTTTGTAAAAGCTCAAAATCTGTCACATCAACAGCTATAATGCTGATATTTTTACATTTATCTTTTAACTCATCTCGTAAAGCCTCAAGGCGTTCTTTTCGTCTTGCTAAGAGTATAAGTTCATTATCAAACGCAGCATATTGACGGGCAAACTCTGCCCCAAGTCCACTACTCGCACCCGTAACAAAAACCCTCATAAAATAATAAGTGTTATGCTTATTTTTCTCAAGAGCATATGATGTTCCACTAAATTAGATTATCCTAATCATAGCAGGTCTTCCATTTACAAAGTTAAGAGACTCTATCTCGTTTATCATATTTTTGAGATTTTTTTCTCTTGCACAATGGGTAGAAATCAGTAAATTTGCGCTCTCTTTTTCACTCGGACGTTGTAGCATTGTCTCAATGGAAATATGATGATTTTCAAATATTTTTGCAAGATTAGCCAAAACTCCAGCTCTATCATTTACATTAATTCGAAGGTAGTATTTTGACTCTATATCATCATTAGATTTTAATGTCAGTTGGTTCCCTTCCATAGGTTTGTTAAACCCAAGCATTGGTGTAGATTTACCACTTCTTGCAATATCAATGATATTTGCTACAACAGCAGAAGCCGTTGCATCACCACCAGCACCCGGACCATAATAGAGTGTTTCACCTACTTTGTCACCGACCACAGAGATACCATTCATAACACCGTCAATCTTTGCTATCATCTCTTCTTTTTTAATTAAACATGCATGAACACGAAGTTCCACTTCATTTGCATCTTTTTTTGCAATTCCCAGTAATTTGATAGCATAACCAAACTCTTTAGCAAATGCGATATCTTCTTGTGTAACATTTTCAATACCTTCGATAAGAATATCTTCAGGTTTTGCATTAATACCATAAGCAATAGAAGCTAAGATGAGAAGTTTATGTGCCGCATCATAACCACCAACATCAAAAGTTGGATCTGCTTCTGCGTAGCCAAGCTCTTGAGACTCTTTAAGTATAGCATCATAAGCTACACCCTCGTCTGTCATTTTGCTCATCATATAGTTACAAGTACCATTCATTATTCCCATGATGGATTCTATGTGATTTGCAGAGAGTCCATCACGCAATGCTGTAATGATAGGAATACCCCCAGCAACACTTGCTTCAAACTCAAAGGGAATATCACCCGCTAATTCTTGAAGCTCATATCTATGATACGCTAGTAGTGCTTTGTTTGCAGTAACAACTGCTTTACCAGCTGCAAGTGCACGTTTTACAACTTCAAATGCTTCATCAACCCCACCCATAAGTTCTACTACAATGTCTATTGTCTCATCTTGTAAAATATCATCAATATTATCTGTTAGTTTGATGTCTAAACCACGCTCTTTTGAAAGGTTCTTCACTACTCCACTTTTGACAACTATCTTATTACCAGCACGCGCAGAAATCACATCTGCATTATCTTTTAAAATATTGGCAACACTTGTTCCAACAGTTCCAACACCTATAATTCCAACTTTAATCATTATTTATTTTCCTTACCACAATCGAACTGCTTCAAAAATTCTTTAACATTTCTTGCTGCTTGGCGAATTCGGTTATCATTTTCTATAAGTGCTATACGCACATAACCTTCTCCATATTCACCAAAACCAATTCCCGGAGCAACAGCAACACCTGCTTCAGTTAAAAGTCTTTTTGAAAATTCCAATGAACCTAAATGTGCAGCACACTCTGGGATTTTAGCCCAAGAAAACATACTCGCCTGATTTTTATTGATATGCCAACCAGCACGGCCAAATGCTTCAATGAGTACTTCCTGACGATGATTATACTTATCTGTAATCTCTTGTACACAGGTTTGATCCCCATTTAGTGCAACAGTCGCAGCAACTTGAATAGGAGTAAACATCCCATAATCAAGCCATGATTTAATCTTTTGTAATGCCCCTATAAGTTTAGGATTACCTACAAAAAAGCCAACACGCCATCCAGCCATATTGTAGCTTTTTGAAAGTGTAAATGATTCTACTGCAACATCCTTAGCGCCTTTGACTTGCATAATCGAAGGAGTTTTGTAACCATCAAATGTTATATCACCATAGGCTATATCTGAGATTATGTAAAATCGCTTCTCTTTTGCCATAGCAACTAGACGCTCATAAAACTCTGGTGTTACTGTTGCTGTCGTTGGATTATGTGGAAAGTTTACCAGTACATATTTTGGTTTTGGAGAGCTCTCTTTGAAAACTTTTTCTAGACTTTCAAAAAATTTATCTTCATCAAGATTATAATGCTCATCAAACTCTAAGCCAAATTTTATAACATTTCCACCAGCAAGTATAAAAGAATACTCATGGATAGGATACGTAGGATCTGGAACTACAGCGACATCACCTGGATTTGTAATAGCATAGGTAAGATGCGCATAACCCTCTTTTGAGCCCATAGTTGCTACACATTCAGTCTCTGGGTCAAGCTTACAATCATAACGACGCTCATACCAGTCAGCAATTGCTTTGAGTAGTTTAGGAATTCCTTTTGAAGAAGAGTATCCATGTGTTTTTGTTTTTTGGGCTGACTCAATGAGTTTATCTCTTATATGCTCAGGAGTAGGTCCATCAGGATTACCCATAGAAAAATCAATTACATCTTTACCTGCACGACGCTCAGCCATTTTAATGTCATTTACTTCTGCAAATACATACTTAGGAAGTCTCTCAACTCTATTAAATTTAAACTCATCAAACATTTTTTGCCCTCTAAAATAATTAATGTTATTTTAGCAAAAAATTATTAGAATAAGGTAACATCGAAGAAAGTTATCTACTTCCTAGGGGATGTAAGATTAGTCCATCTCGTACATTTTTAAGCGTATACAAATCTGATATTTTCATATACTTCGCATTTTTAGGTATCACAAGTGAAATTTTTTTATAGACTCTATCTCTTTTGAGTAACTTAACAAGATGAAGAGAAGCGTCATAATATGCAATATATGGATACCAATGATTTCGTCTTGAACTATTAATATTGAGTCCGCGAATCTCAGAAACATTAAACCAATGTGCATACAAAGAACGACGCAATTCTACTTTTTTTGCATTTTCAAGTTTTGGAAGGTTGAGATGTCCTTCATCCATATCTATAGTAAAAGTCCACTCTTTTGCATTGTTTCGTGTTACATCTACGATTTCACAACCACTTTTGTTGAGTTCATTTTGTAAAATCAGTGGGTCAGTTAAATACTCTGAAACAAGCTTAATACTCCATGAAAACTCTGAAGCATCAAGATGAGATGCGCTCGTAACATATCTAAAATACCCTATACTTCGTAGTGTATCATCCATAATTCGCACAAAGAAGATAGGATAACCATTTGTTTTAAAATTCAATGTAAATTCTTGAGGTGATTTAAAAAAAAGTTTTAAGAGTCCATTATCTTTAAGTGTTTGTATAATTTTAACGGCATCAACTCTGTCTTTTATATAATAAGCAGACTTTGGATCAAAAATAACACGAATGAAATCTTCATTATTTGTATAAGTTTTTTCATCTATAAAAGTTTTTATCTTTGCAATAACCGGATCGTCATATGATTCTACACCATCAAGCGTAAATTGATTTTCTAGTGCAGATAAAACTACGACTGATAACAAAAAGCTTACAAAGAGCTTTACCATCTACGGCCTCGGTTGAGTCTTTTAAATTCATCTGCACTAATCTCTTGGAGTTTTCCATCTTTATACCAAAGTCTCAAAGTATTTTTATTATTAAATTTGATTTTCTTTCCATTAAGATTTACATCAACATACCCGTGTCCAAACATCAATATCCACTCTTTTTTAGGGTCTAATTCAAAAGGAGTTTTAAAAGTTCTTTGGTACTTTTTATTTGTTTCTACATCAACGTAACCAAGCCATACTTTTGAACGTGGCATCACTTCTAAAGAATATACAACTGCTTTTTCTTTTTTTATTGAAGGCGTTTTTTTCTCTACTTTTGTAAGGTTTACTTCTACGACATCAGCACTTGTAGCATTGACTTCTATTTTTGCAAGAAGTGGTTTTTTTATATTCTTAGCAGCTTTTTCTATTGTAGTATTATCTACTTTGAGTCTCTTCTCATTTGAGTTTTGTGCTACACCAAGCGTATAATACAAAGCAACTAAAAAGATAATTATAGCAATCACTATATAAACAATGGTAAGATTTATAGACTTCTTAGGTGATCCAAAAACACCTGCATCAAATATTTCTTCTGCTAATGGTTCATCTTTAAAACACAAAAGCCCTTGCTCTTTTAACTCATCTAAATTTAGATTGTATTCTCTTTGCAAGATACCTATAAAACCTATAAACTGAACACGTGTAAAACCATCAAAATCTTCATCTAAAATCGCTTGAATATGAACAATAGGAATATGTGTATCTTCTGATATTTTTTGCGCACCAATTTTTTTGAGTTTTTCTACTGTCTCACTCATATCGCATCCTATCCATTAAAATAGCTCCGGCAACACTGACATTTAAAGAGTCAAAATCATGCGCCATTTTTATGCTTACAATCTTGTCGAGCTTAGAACTAACCCGAGAAGTGAGTCCTTCACCTTCATTGCCTAGAACCAAGACTCTTTTTTTCGCAATGTTTACTTCTCGTATATCTGTACCACCCATATCAGCACCATAACTTATAAAACCTGACATTTTAAAATCATTCAGTAAGTTATGAATATTTTGCTCTACAGCTAAAGGCATATCAAACAAAGCTCCTGTACTTGTTCTAAGGACAGGTTCAATATTTAAATGCTTAATCCCGCTAACGATGATAGCCTCAACACCTAAAGCATACGCACTTCGAACTATCGCACCAATATTGCCTACATCCGTTAAACCGGCTAAAACAAGAACAAAATCTTTATCAAAAAAAGTCTTATAATCATGAAGTTTATAATCTTCAACCTCAGCTAAAAAACCTTGATGATTAGAATTTTTACTCATCTTTACAGCAGCTTCATTTGGAATACGTTTGATTTCAAAGCCCATTTTCATAAGACGAGAATACTCTTTTTTGTCGAGTTCTTTTGCAAGATAAAGTGTCTTTATTTTTTGCGGATAGTGGTTGATAAGATAGTAGATTGGTTGTTTTGCATAAATTAACATAAGTGTATTTTATCTAAAAAAGGTGTCTAGTAGCTTATTTTTACAAAAATTATATATAAATTCATACTAAAGGAGTCGTTGATATATCTCTTTGACATTTTCACCTGTAATTTTGGCGATAAGTTTGGCTTGTACTTTTTTAGGTAAATCAAGTGCTAATATATCATTTTCACTTACAGCAGAACTATTTTGAGCAGCACTTGCTTTAATCACGACAACCCACTCACCCCGAAAATTTCCATCCAAAGTTTTAAGTATTTCACTAGCAGTACCACGCAAATATCTCTGATATTTCTTTGTAAGCTCTTTGCATAAAAATATCTCCCGCTGAGGAGCTTCTTTATCTAGCTCTAAAAGAAGTTTTTCCAAACGATGTGGAGACTCATACAACACTGTAGTATATCCATTATGCAATGCTTGGTGTAGTCCTTCACTTCGACTTGCACCTTTATGATCTAAAAATCCAAAAAAGAGCATCTTTGTTTCACAAAATCCACTTGCTACAAACGCAGTAAGTACTGCGTTTGCACCAGGTAGCACATCATATTTAAGTCCATTTTCAAGACAATAAGAAACTAAAACTTGTCCAGGATCACTCACACCCGGCATGCCTGCATCACTAGCATAAACAACATTTTGTTCAAAAAAAGAGGGTTCTAGTTTTTCAACAAAAGCTGACTCGTTATGAGAATGCAGTGAAATAAATTCTTGATCTTCTTTAAACGCAGTGTTATAACGTTCTTTCAAAATGTGGATGAGTTTTTTTGTGACGCGAGTATCTTCGCAAAGTAGAATGTCGGCACCACTCAAAGCTTCAATAGCTCTAAGTGAGATGTCGCCAATATTTCCAATCGGAGTTGGAACTAAAGTTAGCAAGTTAAAAAATTATTTTTTATTGTAACGTGCGTTAAATTTCTCGATACGTCCAGCAGTATCAACCATACGCTCAGAACCTGTGAAGAATGGGTGACATTCATTACAAATATCTATTTTCATTTCTGGTTTTTGGCTTTTTGTTACAAAACTATTTCCACATGCACATGTTACAGTACAATCAACTAACTCTGGGTGAATACCTTTTTTCATCTTTTTACCTTTTGACACTCGTCGAAGTACGAATATCTATATATTTTTTAATTCCGTATGGGGGCAGAATTTTGTAAAGCGAATTATAACCAAATTTTTCTTAAATTGCGCCAAATATACATTACAAAAGTATTTTTGAAGCCACTGCTAGTGCTGCACTTTCTGAACGCAGTACCATAGGAGTATTGAGACGAAAGACCTCTTGATTTGCTAAAAATTCTTTCTCTTTTGGAGAAAATCCACCTTCACAACCAATCAGCACAGTTGTAAAATCACTCTCACACGCTAAAATTTTTGGAGTAAAATCAAATACTTTTGTATCTGGAAAGTTTTCAATAAAAGTTTCGATGTTTTTATAGGTATCAAACTCCATCATCTGCGTTCTTCCACACTGCTGATTGGATGCTTGTAAAATCCGCTCATAGCGTTTAAAATCTGGTTTAAAATTCTTTTGGCTTCTGTCGCAATAGACAAATGATATTTTCTCAACACCAATTTCATTTAAACTTGCCAAAACCTTTTCAACTGATTTGTTATCAATAACACACCAGCCAATGTGCAGACTTTTCATTGCTTTTATTTCTAAAATTTCTGATGATACACGTTCAAAAAATGCACCTCGAGCTTCTATCTCTTGCAATCTGTAAATGTGAAGTCGCTCTATCTCATGTGGATTACGAAAGCCAAGGGTATCACCTACTCCGTGACGGCGTACTTTGATAAGGTATTTAAAATCCTCTCCCTTAATGCGAAAAGACTCTTTTCCTGCATCTTCATTCAAAAGATAAATCATACTAAATAAACCACATCCATAAAGAGATAAGCACTACAAGTATAAATTCAATCTGTAAAATTGTTCTTGCAAAAGGCTTATAGACATTAAAAGCATGCTCTTTTGTAGTACTTAAATACTTTAAACCTTTTGCACGTTTGGCTTCAAGCACTATGAGAACAATAGCCAAAATTATCATAATGATATTTTCAACACTAAAAGAGAGATGTTTCGCTGCCATCATGACAATGCCCGTAAAAAGCAGTGTTCCAAGTATCGTTATCATCAAAGGCATAAGATACAAAGCATTCATACGCTTATATTTTTCAAGATCTTTTGAGGAGATAAGTATAAAAAGATTTAAAAAAATCACCACTAAAAAACCGACTGCACTCCAACTGTGTAGGGATAAACCCATAGTATACATTTCATTCATAACGAAATTATAGTAAAATATGCCCACTAAACAAAGTACGCAATAAAAGGATGCCTTATTATGACTGTTTCAATTGAAAAAGCTTTAGAACTTATCTACACCAATACAAAACCTAAATCCATAAAAATCATTCCTATTGAAGAGGCTTTAGGCTTCATTTTAGCCGAAGATATTATTGCTACACATAACCTTCCTCCCTTTGACAACTCCGCTATGGATGGCTATGCTGTAAAAGTTGAAGATTCAAATAAATGCGTAGAAGTAGGCTGCACAATTTTTGCTGGGGATGACTTTAGAGGTGAACTCAAACACGGTCAAGCGATTAAGATCATGACAGGGGCGAGGATTCCACTTGGAACACAGTGTATTGTTCCCATAGAAGAGACTCAAGTATGCCAAAGCGGTGTCAAACTTCCAGATAACCTTACAATGTCTAAGCATATTAGACTAAGCGGTGAAGATATCAAAAAGCAAACGCAGCTACTGTGTCATGGAGATAAAATTGATGCACATCAGATCACGCTTTTAGCATCTCAAGGTATTTCTCATATAAAAGTATATAAAAAGCCAAGAGTTGCGCTCTTTGCCTCTGGAAATGAGCTAAAAATGCATTTTGAAAATGTAGAAGAGTATCAACTCTACAATACAAACACACCAACACTACTCTCACGCGCAAAAGAGCTTGGTTGCGAAGTAGAGTTCATAGGTACTGCAGCAGATACACTTGAGGATATTCATACTCATATAAAAAGTGCACTTGAGTGTGATTTTATCATTACATCTGGAGGGGTAAGCGTTGGGGATGCAGACTTTACTAAAGAAGCATTTACTGCGTTTGGCTATGAAATACTTTTTGATAAAGTAGAAATAAAACCCGGTAAACCAACAACTTTTGGAAAAACAGGCGATAAAATCATCTTAAACCTTCCAGGAAATCCAATGGCGGCTGCTTTAAACTTTGAACTCTTTGGACAAAGTATCATCTATGCTATGAGTGGTGTCAAAAAGAAATTTATCAATACTATAGATGCAAAAATGAAAGATGACTATAAACTTAGAGCAGGAAGAAGAAGCTTAATACCAGGATATTTTGATGGAGAGTATTTTTCTGTATGTGAAGAGTTTGCACCGGGAATGGTCTCACCACTTGCTTATGCAAATGCTTTTATCATGGTAAGTGAGGAGTGTTCCCAAATAAAAAAAGATGCAATTGTAAAAATCATCAGTACAAAATTTAGTTTTACAACAGAGAAGATCAAAAGCCTAGTTAGTTAGACTGACTCAGGGTTTATAAACTTCTCTTCTCTTTTTATCTTCTCAAAAAGTTCGCTATCTTTAAAATCATTCAGCACTTGCTGTGAGAAGATAATCTCTTCAAGTTTTATTTTTCCCATATTTTCAGAATAAGCATCTTCATTAAAGCATTGTGCATAACCAGTCTCTGTCTCATGCACTATCACACTATGAAGTTTTACCTCTTTTTCGCCATTGATTTTAGAGGTAAGCTGTAACAGTTTATCTATCATTACAAATATGACACGAGAAAATTGTTCAGCTGAGGGAGAAACAGGAAGCAAAACCCAGCGTGCAGAATGTTTTTTCATATCTTCTACAAACGCAGTATCATCATCTCGCCACAAAGCAATAGCATGATCAAAACTCTCAATCAAATCTTTCATATTCTGCTTCATCAAACCAAAGTCATACACCATCTGACCATTATCTAAAAAATTTGACTCAAAAAGAAGTTCAATTTTGTAAGAGTGTCCATGGATAGAACTTCTACACTTAATAGTAGAACACCCTCTCACAATATGTGCATTTTCAAATTTAAACAGTTTTCTTATTATCATACTTACACCCCTTTATTTGCATCCCAAATTCGTATATGCAGTCTATCACTAAAGTTATATCCCTTTGCTTTACAAAACTCAATAAGCGGTTCTGTATTTTCTTCAAGTTCTTCTTTATTTCCAGCAACCGGCATACAATAAACTTTCGTTTGAGGAGAATGTATACAAATGCTTTGTATCTCATCTTCAAGCGCAATATTGATGGATTCTTTGTCAATAGAGAACTTAAAAAACGCATCCTTTGCATTAGATGCGATATTATAAATCACATCTCCTCTGATACGCTTAGACTCTGGTTCATTTGAATTTGAAAGCTTTACTGAAAGTGCAAAAATACACTCCTTATAAACAGGATACTTTTCAAAATCAACGGATAGAGAGCCATTAGTCTCAAAAGTTATCTGATGTCCATTTGCAACAAGCATTTCTAAAAACATAACAAATACTTCATCATTTGCATAAATAAGTGGTTCACCACCAGTAAGTACAATATCTACAGCTTCAGGTAAATCATATAAAGACAAGACATTCAACAACTCTTGCGCTTTATTTATAGGAATCCAATTTTGCAAGAAATGCTCTTTATTTACTGCATAGACTGTATCACAGCCTAAAACTTCATCTCCATTGGGAGCACGTTCACTGCAAGCAAAACCCTCACATTTCATATTGCATCCACCAAAACGAAAAAAGAAAGAAGGTGTACCTACATACTTTCCTTCCCCTTGTATAGAGTAAAAGTGTTCAACGAGGTAAATCATCCACCCGTCTCATAAAATGCACGGTTAGAGCTTTCATCATCTTCTCCACCCCAGCGGTTTTTCTCAGGTTTTGTACGTACGACTTCTTTTAGCACAGCTGCTGCACCTTTGATGTCCCCACGTTTAATTGATTCTGCGATACTCATCGCTTCATCAAAATACAAACATGGGATAAGATTTCCCTCCGCTGTCAATCGAATGCGATTACACTGCTTACAAAAATCATCACCATAGGGCTCGATAATGCCAAACCTGTAAGCATCTTTCATACGATAATAGTGAGAAGGAGAGCTACCATCAAATCCTTCATCTTCAAACTCATATTTTGTACGTAAAATTTCTAAAAGTTCATCTGACTTGAGTCCAGATATATCTGCTTTAGCAAACTTGTTTTGCATATATTCGATAAAACGCACCGTCATGCCACGCTCTTTAGAATATTCTAAAACATCTATGATTTCATCTGCATTCATATTTTTCATTGGAACCATATTTACTTTAACTTTAAGCCCAACTTTTAATGCCTCTTCTACACCCTCAAGTACATTTTTAAGTACATCTTTTCCTGCAATAGCCTGTGCCACTTCAGGTTTTAGGGTGTCTATACTTACATTGATACGTTTTAGTCCTGCATCTTTGAGCCTTTGAGCTGTGCCTTTGAGTAAAAAAGCATTTGTTGTCATTGCAAGATCAATATCTGGGGAATATTCATAAATCATATGTATAAATTTATCCAAATCCTCACGTAAAAGTGGTTCGCCACCTGTTATACGGATTTTTTTCACACCTTCATCAATCGCGACTTTCATAAACTCAAAAAGTTCTTCAAAAGTCAATAAGTTTTCTTTTGGAACCCATGAAAAAGGCTTCTCCGGCATACAGTACTGACATCTAAAATTACACCGCTCGGTCACGGATACCCTTAAATAATCAACTACTCTATCATAGCTATCAATTAGCATTTTTTATCCTAATATATTTTAATTTTGCCATTATATCTTAATAATTTGAATCTCACCATTAGGTGTTTTTACAACTTTTAAATGATACTCTTGCCTAGGTTTTGTCTCTAAATGCATCACTGCACTTTGGCGTTCATAGGTTATATAGATATATTTTTTACCACTTTGCACAATGATTCTTTCATCTTTTGTATCTAAAACTTTTTCTTCATTGTCAATGTTTATTTTATAAGCACCATCAACTTCAAACGCAGTAGTGATACATAAAATACTTTTATCATCTAGAGGAATCATTTTTGTTGTACTACAAGCACTTATAAGCAGCAGACTCAACAAAGCAACAATTTTTTTCATCATTATAATACTCCTTTATTCCAAATTATACATAATAATCCTATAATCTAGCATGAGATTTAGAAAACTAAAAAAACAGACAAAACAAAAAAGAGAACCACGCGTTCAAGTCCTTTATGCCTCTTATCCAGATAGAATAAAAGCACTCATCACAGATACATTTATGATTTATGCTCCTATACTATATCTTATTGCCTATGTTATCATGGGTGGTAAAGATGCATTTCAATCTTCACAACTAGCTCCCCTAATAGGTGTGACACTTTACGGTCTTATTTATGCTGTCTTACTTGCAAAATTCGGTCAAACTCCAGGGAAAAAAGCTTACAATATTAAAGTACTAGATGATAAAACATTTGAAAACATCTCTTTTTTAAGAGCTTTCATACGCTTTATTGCATTTTTATTTTCGGCAACTATTTTGTTTGGTCTTTTAACACCATTTTACAGAAAAGATAAAAAAGCTTTACACGACATAATATGTAATACAGTTGAAATTCAGATTAAAGATTAATTTTTATGAAGTAATTTCGAGGGAAGGATAAGGTGAGCTACTGCTCACCTTATGATGTAGGATAGACTAGTGTAAATCTTTCCACACTTCTTTTTTCCATAGAAGAGCAAAGATCGCAAATATTATAATGTAGATCATTACATTTTTTCCAACTTCTTCACGTTCGTGACGTTTTGAATCACCAACATCTTCTAAATGTTCAATAACTTTCTCAGCAGCTTCTGCATTCACACCAACACGAGGCATTGCAGTCCCTTTAAGGTAGTTTTGAGGGTTTTCAACAAATGTTTCTATATAGTGAGCACCACGTGAACGAATATACATACTCAAATCTGGTGGTAATGTACCCATATATTTAGCAAGAGAATCTTGGTAATCTAACACTTGTGTATCAAAAGCCAACTCATCTTGTTTTTTCTTAAATGCTGGTTTCTCACCAATTTGTGTCCATTTTTCATAATGCATAGCATGACATCTACCACAAGCAAGTTCAAATGTCATTTTAGGAGTTAACTCTTCACCTTTTACTGCGATAGATTGTAAGTAAGCAACCATGTCTGCTACTTCTTGGTCCATATCTCCGCCTGCACCATAAAATTGAGGCATTGGATGCATTTGACCTTTTGCTGGATCAAATTTATGCTCTACCATTAAGGCATGTGCCGGATTCTTGATAAGATTTCCTAAAAATTTTGCATCATATACAGAACCAGCATTTGATAAATCTGGTGGGTTTACACCATAAGACGCAGCTGCAGTAACAGCATCCATAGGAGCTGGCATACCTGCCACTTTAATACCATGACAACCAGTACAAGCACCAGCTCCCATCACTAAATCTTTCCCACGAGTTGCATCGCCTTTTTTTGTCAATGCAGGTAAATCTGCATACGCAAAACCTTCACTCTCGTAATGCTTATGCATTTGAGAATGAGCAAAAGGCTCAACCAAATAGTAAGTTACAAGAGTAAAAACAGTCACTACTACTAATATAAATAATTCTTTCATTTTTTACTCCTTAAGCTTTTTTTTCAAACATAGTGATAAACGGAAGTGCAATCCATAAACCAATAAACGTTAATGCTGCATAAAATCCGATAGTTCCAAACGGCTCAACAGGTGGTACTTTACCCATTGCAGTTAGGATTATCATATCAATCAACATTGCCCAGAACCAGTATTTAAACAAACCACGACGAGATGCAGGTACTGCGTTTGGACTTCTATCTAAAAATGGTAATAAGAAAAAGATCACTTGAGCAAATGCAAAAGCAATAAGTCCAACATTTGTAGAGAATGGACGTAAAATTTCATAAGACCATAAGAAATACCACTCAGGATAAATATGTGTAGGCGTCTTCAAACCATTTGCAGGGTCAAAGTTAACCGGATCCATTGCGAAATCATAATGAAAAAAGACAAGATAGAAAAAGAAAATAAGGTAAATTCCAACAACCATCATATCTTTAGACATAAAGTCATTCACAAAAGCAATAACTTTTGAGCTTCTTTTGTCCCCAGCTTTATATTTTGCAGCTTCAGCTTCAAAATCAATCTCTTCACCATCTTGGTTGTTAACATGAGGGATACGAAGTGCACCAAAATGTAAACCAATAAGACCAATAATTGCTAAAGGAATAAGTAATACATGAAGCATAAAGAAACGATTTAAGAATGCTTGTGCAGGAACATAATCCCCACGAATCCATTCAACTAATCCATCTGCATGCAGTGAACCACCAGCAAAAAGGTTTGTGATAACCATACCAGCCCAATAAGACATTTGTCCCCATGGAAGCATATAACCTGAAAATGCTTCTGCTGAGAATGCAACAAAAAGAAGCATACCAGAGATCCAAATCATCTCACGTCCCTTTTTGTAAGAACCATAATATATACCAGTAAACATGTGGATATATATGATTAAGAAAACAACAGATGCCGCAACACCATGTACATGTCTCCATAACCAACCATAACCAACTTCTTGCATAATAGTATAGTTAACACTATCAAATGCAAGGTCTACATTTGGTTGATAATACATCAATAAAAATATTCCAGAAACAAGTAAAAGAGCGAAAGTAATAGCTAAAACCATACCCATTGCCCATAAAAAATTTATGTTTTTTGGAATCCAATATTCTGTAGCCAAAACACGACGGAGCGTATCAACAGCAAGGCGTTGATTTAACCAGTCGTGAAGGCTTGTTGCTTTTGTAAAATGTGCCATTTATTTTCCTTATTAAAGCGTTACGCCAGTTTCTTTCATCTTTTTATATTCAGGACCTTCTTCGCCTAAGACCAGTTTATTTCCATCTACTTTAAAAGGAGGAATATCTAGTCCACGTGGTGGCGGAGCTTTTGTCACTTCTCCTGTAAAATCATACATACCACCATGACATGCACAAAGGAATGACTCTTCATCAGAGTTGTATCCTGGAATACATCCAAGATGTGTACACAATCCAATACAAACCATAAAATAAGAATCACCAACTTTAATAAGTCTCTCAATATCTTTAGGATTTGCCTCTGCTTTTTCAGCCATTGTTTTTGTCTGTTTTAAAACAAAAATTGGCTTTCCTCTCCATTTTTCTGTAATCAACTCATTGTCTTTATATGCAGACATATCAAGAGTCGTGAAACCTGCTGCTTTTACACTTGGTAAAGGGTCCCAGCTTCTTTTCATTGCATATAATGCACCGACAGCACCGACACCTGCAACAGCACCAAATGCTTTACCCATAAAACCTCTACGGCTACTATTTTTCATTGTTTCTCACTTTTGTGAATTTTCAGCCCTTATTATATACTAAATAAGTTTTAATTAATTATAAATTTAAGTTTTCTTTTATAAAGTGAGTGATTTTGTAACTATTTTGTTCTATTTTTGCATAAGCTACCGTGTCAATATTTCTAATTAACTCATGTAGCTTTTTTTTATCATAATCAAAAATCATTGGAATACCCAATCTCTCAAATAAAGAATGAAAATCTCTTGTATAATCTTCTCTTTGAAAGTAGATTGGTTTACCCCCTGAAGCAAGAGAATCTAAAACAGCTTGAGGAGAAGCAGTAATAACAATTTTACTGCTTGTTATCATTGCATCATACTCTTCAAATTCAAAATGTTGAGGAAATTTTTTCATAAGCATACTTTCATAATCTAAAAAGTAATAAAATCCAAGTTGCAGTTGCGGATTTAAATCTTCGATAAATTCAAAATGCTTTTCTAAATCTTTTTCATAATCATCATCACCAAAAAAGTAGGAAATTTCTACACTTTTTTCAAATTCTTTAAAATACTTCTCATGAACAGGAAGACAGTTACAGATACCCTCACCATTCAAATATGGTGAAAGCAAAGCTTCATTTTCTGCTTTTACATCATTTTTATCATCACTGATACGAATGAATTTTGAAAAATAGTTTCTCATATCTTCAAGCATAACTGGATTTGCTTCAACGGAGTCGAAAATGAGTTTATCCCCATTATGCGCAATTTGAGGAATATTTCTCACCACATCAAGTCCGACACTTTTTTCAATTCCAAAATCACGAGCCACTTGCGCAATGCGATAGTCACTTGTTAAAAGCGTAATATCTTCATTTTGAATGGCATTCAAGATAGCCACACTGCGACGAAATCTATCAAGTCCTATTCTGTGCCCAGTGTGTACATAATAAAAAGTACGCATTACTTTCTCTTAGCCATTTTAATATATATATGCAGTATTTCTATAGCAGCAGGTGTAATCCCGCTGATATTCATCGCTGCTTGTAAGGTTGGTGGATTAAACTCTGCTAATTTCTCTTGAATTTCATTACTCAGACCACTTACAATTGAAAAGTCAAAACCTTCTGGGATAGCAATTTTGAGATATTTTTTCATACGCTCTATCTCTAAACTTTGCTTCTCAACATAACGTGCATACTTTCCTTCGACTAATATTTCTTCTTTTATATAATCATCATATTTGTCAAGCTCAGGCATGATAGTTATCATTTTTTGCACATCAAAAGTTTTACGCGCTACAAGCTGCTGTGCCGTTGAGACATCTTTGAGCGGTTGTTCGTCCATAGATTCCAACAAAGCATTAAACTCTTTATTTGGGGTAAATTTTGTCTCTTCTAAAAGTAGTGCTCCGGCTTGAATCTGCTCTGCTTTTAATTTTATTTTTTCATACTGTTCATCCGAGATAAGACCTAGCTCATGTCCATAATGTCCGAGTCTTACATCCGCTGACTCTTCACGAAGAAGGAGTCGGTACTCTGCACGTGATGTAAACATTCGATAGGGTTCATTTGTTCCTTTTGTAACAAGATCATCAATAAGAACACCGATGTAAGCTTCATCTCGACGAAGGATTAAAGGCTCTTTTCCTTGAAGTGAAAGCACTGCGTTTATACCTGCCATAATTCCCTGTGCGGCAGCTTCTTCGTATCCAGTCGTTCCATTTATCTGACCAGCTAAATAGAGACCTTTGATCTTTTTCGTCTCTAAAGTATGTTTTAATTCACGGGGATCCACAAAATCATACTCTATCGCATATCCATAACGAACAATTTTTGCATCTTCCATTCCTTTTACAGAGTGAATCATCTCTCTTTGCACTTCTGGTGGCAAAGAAGTACTCAATCCATTAACATATATTTCAGTGTTGTCCATCGTTTGTGGCTCTAAAAAAAGATGATGTCTCTCTTTGTCAGGAAACTTGTCTATTTTATCTTCAATAGAGGGACAATATCTTGGACTTTTTCCTGCAATTTGTCCAGTAAAAAGCGGTGCTCTATAAAAATTACTCTCTATAATACTATGCGTATCTGGATTTGTATAAGCGATATAACAAGGTAGCTGTTTTTTTGTTTTTCTAAATTCTTCACGATTTGTTCGAAAACTAAATGGATTTGGTAGAGCATCTCCATCTTGTTCTTCCATCACAGAAAAATCAATCGTTGAGCTATCAATCCGTGCACAAGTACCTGTTTTAAGACGTGCCATGTTAAGACCAGCATCATTTTTAAGTGAAGCACTCAGCCCTACACTTCTTTGTTCTCCATATCTTCCAGCCTCTTGTTGCACTTCACCTACATGAATAATTCCATTTAAAAATGTTCCTGAAGTGATGATGACTTTTTTTGCTCTATACTCATTTAAAAGCGTTGTTACAACACCTCGTACTTCATTGTTTTCAATAATTAATGACTCAACAGTATCTTGCGCTAAATCTAAATTTGGCGTATTTAAAATAACATTTCTAGCAATAACACGATATCTATCCATGTCAATCTGTGCGCGGCTTCCACGAACGGCAGGACCTTTTGTTTGATTAAGGATGCGAAATTGGATTCCGGCCTCATCTGTGATAAGTCCCATCTCTCCACCAAGTGCATCAAGCTCACGAACTAAATGCCCTTTTGCAAGCCCACCTATTGCAGGATTACAGCTTGTAGCACCAACATTTTCTGCGAGCATTGAGATCAACAAGGTTTTTTTACCCATTCTTGCGGCAGCTAAGGAGGCTTCAACGCCTGCATGACCGCCACCAACTACTATTACATCATAATTCATTTAAAAATCCATTTTATTATCTTAAAGTGTTTGATCACAAAATATACCATCAGCAGCAATAAAAAAAGTATTCTAGTGCTAGACAGATTTTCGCAGAACTAGCAGGGCTAATTCAAGGAAATCTAACGACGCAATAGGATACTTTTTTTATCGCCCACAGGGAAACCTAAAAAGACAACTACTGACTGCGTTAAAAGCACTTGAAGCTACTAGTAGCTCCTGCGTACTTTTGCCTTGCATTAGTCATCTTTTTATGTTTCTGCTGTTAGTATACTCTTTGATCAAACACTTAATGCGAATTTTATCATTTTTCAGTATCATTTGCATAATATATAGGAAATTAATTAAGGTTTTTAATATGAGTGCAGAACTATTTAAAGATTATGTACCTGAGATACTTGAATATGACCCTAAAGTTGATGGAAGTTATGAACATAAAATTCGAGACGAACATCTCAGTACAAAAGAAAAACTACTCGAAAAAATCAGAAAAGCAAAAGCTGCTGCAAAAGGGAACCAAACAACCTACAGACAGCCGATTCGTACGGAGAATGAAAGATAATGATAGAAAAAGCAAACAAAGCTTATAACGATGGTGATTACGAAACAGCATACAAACTCTACACAGAATTAGCCAAAGAAGGAAATGCAGATGCACAAACTTCTCTAGGTTATATGCACCAAATGGCTCAAGGCTGTGAGAAAGATGAAGCAAAAACACTAGAGTTATACACAAAAGCGGCTGAAGCGAAACAGCCTTACGCACTTTTTAACCTTGCTATTCTTTATGAAAATGGCATTGGTGGCGTTGCGCATGATATGTTTAAAGCACATGAGCTACACATGGAAGCGGCAACAAGAGGCGTTCCCCCTGCAATGTATGAAGTAGCCCTTATGTTAGAGCGTGGGCTTGGTTGTATGCAAAACTATTCTGAAGCTGCCTTTTGGTACGAAGAAGCTGCTAAACGCGGTCATCTACAAGCTTTTAACAATCTTGGTGCACTCTATAAAGAGGGGCATGGTGTAACACAAAATGATGCTAGATGTTTTACCTGCTTTAAGCGTGCTGCTGATGGTGGATTAGCTGAGGGTCTTTACAACCTCGGTCTCTTGTATGACCAAGGTATTGGCTGTGAAATGGACAATGATAAAGCACTTGATTTATGTAGAAAAGCCGCTTATAAAGGACATGCTAAAGCTAAAGAGATTATCAAAGGCTTACAAGAAGATGGAAAAATTGTCTTTTGATTTTTTGATACGCTAGCCACTAAGGCACTAAAGCTAGCCTCTAATGAGGCAGAGGAGAAATAGATATATGTTTACTGGTTTAATTAGAGAAGTTGCTACTGTAAAAAGTTTTGTAGGCTCGACTCTAACCATCAAAGCAAAATACAAAGCAAATCTTGGTGACTCTATCGCTATTAATGGGGCATGCCTAACTATAGTAAAGGTAAATCCGGATGGTTTTGCAGTTGAACTCTCCCCTGAGAGTCAAAAACTCTTGGCAATACAAAACTATAAAAACGAAGTTCATATCGAACCAGCAATGACTATGGGTGAGCGTTTTGAAGGGCATATCGTTCAAGGGCATATTGACACTATAGGGACAATTAAAGAGATAAAAAACAATGGCAACTCTTATGATATTTTTGTCACAGTCGATAAGCAGTTTATCCCTTACATTGTGCCCAAAGGTTCTATCACCATAGATGGTGTCAGCCTGACCGTAAACGATGTAGGTGCAGCAGAGTTTCGTCTCACAATTATCCCGCATACGATGAAAGAGACACTCTTTAAAAACTACAAAAAAGGCTCAAAAGTCAATGTAGAAACAGATATGTTTGCTCGCTATGTCGCGCACATCATCAAACATCAAAAATCAACTTCGCTCTCTTGGGATGAAGTCGATGCAATAAACGCAAGTTTCTAGGCAAAATCATAAAAAATCAAGTACTCAAAGACATCTTTGGACACAATAACTTCCGCTCTTTGCAAGAAGAGGGAGTTGATGCCATCTTAAATGGACAAGACCTCCTTATGATACTGCCAACCGGTGGTGGAAAATCTCTTGTTTTTCAACTCCCCACTATGATGATGGCAGGTATCACTATCGTAGTCTCTCCTCTTATCGCACTTATGCAAGACCAAGTAGCAGCCCTGCAAGCACAAAACATTGCTGCACAGATGATAAGTTCTGCACAAAGCTATGAAGAGGTACAAGATATCATTGCCGAGGCTTACAGTGGAGAGTTAAAGTTTCTTTATCTCTCTCCAGAGCGTCTAAACAATGGTTCAACTATCCAAATACTTCGTGGACTCAACATCAACTTCTTTGTGATAGATGAAGCACACTGTATCTCTCAATGGGGTCATGAATTTCGTGATGATTATCGTGCGCTAGGAAATCTCAAGCAGAATTTTCCAAATACTACAATCGCTGCGTTTACAGCCACTTCTACAGACAATGTAACAGACGACATTATGCGTGAGCTGCGTTTAGAAAATCCTCTTTTACTCAAAGGGAAAATTTTTCGTAAAAATATTTTCATTTCTGCACAGCGACGCATTAGCAATGGTCACGCACAGCTCAAAAACTTTTTACTAAGACATAAAAATGAGAGTGGCATCATTTATGTCAGTTCTCGCAAAAAAGCAGAAGAGTTGAGTACATTTTTAAATGTAAATGGCTACAAGTCTTTAGCCTATCATGCAGGACTTCCTCAGCATATACGAGAGCAAAATTTTAAAATTTTTGTAAATGATAAGATAGATATCATGGTTGCTACTATTGCCTTTGGGATGGGAATAGATAAGAGTGATATTCGTTTTGTTGTCCATATGTCCCTGCCAAAATCTCAAGAAAATTATTATCAAGAGATAGGTCGTGCTGGTCGTGATGGTGAAGATAGTGAAGTTCTACTCCTCTTTAATGCTTCAGATATGGTGCAACACAAAAGATTTTTAGCTGACATCATAAATGAAGACTATAAAGCCCATCTTGATGCCAAAATAGATAAAATATACAAATATGCAACCAGTGAGATATGCTTTCACAAACAATTAGCCGAATACTTTAATGATACACTAGATTCATGTAAAGATCGTTGCGATAACTGCCTTAATTCTGATGATAAACGCCAAGATATTACAAAAGAAGCGCAAATGATTTTAAGTGCAATATATAAAACAAATCAAGGCTTTGGAAAAAACTATATCATAGATATATTAAGAGGTTCAACCGAGCAAAAGATTCTTGCAAACGCAGCTGACAAGCTATCTGTTTACGCCATAGGGATGCAACGAAGTAAAAAAGAGTGGTTTGTCATCATTGAGCGTCTTTTAGAACTCAAAATCTTAACATTAGGTGACTTTAGTGTACTCAAACTCACAAACGATGCCATAGAAGTTTTAAAATCACAAAAACTTGTAGATATCAAACTCTCAAGACTACAGATAAATATCAAAGAAAAACAAATCAAACAAGAAAAAGAGTTTGATTATGACAATGAACTCTTTGAAAAACTTCGAGCTAAACGCAGTGAACTTGCAAGTGAGATGGGTGTCCCTGCTTATATTATATTTGGAGATAAAACACTTAAACATTTAGCAAATGATATGCCGACAAATAAAGAAGAGATGCTTGAAGTCAATGGTGTAGGTGCAAAGAAATTTGCACAGTTTGGGGAAGAGTTTTTAGATGTTATTAATGACTAAATCGTCATCACTCAGTGGTTTTACATCAGGATTGCATGAAATTTTATGTTGCATGTTTACCAGTTCTAAGCCATTAAGCTCAGACAAAGAAGCAATAGTCGCATCACGATAATCTTCTCCACAATTGAGATAGATATTACATCCATTCTCATATAAAGCCAAACGAGTTTTTAAGGCTATGGAGTACGTCGTTATAATTCCCTCATCTCTCATAGCTTTAACAATATCTGAAAAATACTCTTTCGTCCAAAGAAGAGGATTTGAAGCAGGTGAAAAAGCATCTTGATAGACTATGTCAAACTTATTTTCAAATCTTTTTACATACTCCCTAGCATCGCCTACAAAAAGCTCTATATAAACATTAGCATTTGTATATTTTCCAGAGTCACTTAAAGTATTTATCACATCTCTAAACGCAGTAAACTCTTCTGGGTAGTTAAAATCCTTCAATGATTTGATTAAATCAGAATCTAGTTCAGGAGAGTAGATATTAAGCTGCGTTTGCGGTCTGTTTTGTGCATAATACAGGA
The DNA here is from genome assembly GCF_026988655.1 of Sulfurimonas sp. Classification (GTDB taxonomy): domain Bacteria; phylum Campylobacterota; class Campylobacteria; order Campylobacterales; family Sulfurimonadaceae; genus Sulfurimonas. Next base: position 56,928 of record NZ_JALSKT010000010.1, read on the forward strand.
GTGTTGCGAGTGTATTAAAACCAAGTCCATAGCAAATATCTAAAATATTCACCTCATCATTTTGAACTAGTTCAAATGCAGGTATCACATGTTTTTGCAAAGATTCTTTTAGTGCACCATCTTTTGTAGAGTGATAGTGTTCTTCATATTCTTTAGAATAGGCAGTGTAGGAGCCATCCTGACTTAAGGTAAGTATATGTAGTTCAGTATTAAAGCTCAAATTATCATTCCATTTTATTTGTATCTACTTAAAGCGCAAAATCAAGTATGCCTTTTACAAGATTATTATCTATCTTTTTCAAACTCTTTATCTAATTTGTCCAAAAGTTCTAAACCTCTTTTGTTATTTCCTTTAGAAGCATTGATTTGAAATCTTGTTTTTGCGTCAAACTGGGCAAGTGCTACAGTTGCTAGTTCATCAAACAATTTATTAAGACTAATACCCTGCTCTTTTGCATACTGTTTTAATCTTTCATGCTTAGAATCTGGAACTCTTAATGTAATAGTACTCATTGCATCTCCTTTATAAAATTTTCTGGTGTAATTACTTTATGATTAAAAAGAAGTTCACTCTCTTTAAAATCTTTTTCATTATATGTAAGAATAACTTTTGCATTACTTGCAACAGCAAGTTCTACTAAAAAGTTGTCATCTTCATCTTTTAAGTTTGGTCTCCATGAGTAATACATACCATTCCATTGACAATTATTTAAAAAAGCACAAAAAAGTTCTTCTTGCTCACAATGACTGAGAACTGTCAGTTTTTGTATCTTTTTTCTCTTCATTACAGACTCATACTCTCGGTATAGAGCTTCACCCATTTGAGGATGCAGTTTTCCTATAAAAACCAATCGCAAAATCTCTCTTACCTGTGACTCTTTTATTATGAGAGCTGAAATCCATACACTTGTATCTATTACTATTTTCATATAATATGATAGCATATTTGCATTCAAAATACAAATAAGTAATAGCAGTGATATGGAGGGATATAGCAAATAAAAAGGCTACAACCCATTCCCCCACATATGCATTTTTTTTGCCATGACCAGGTCATATTCATCAAGAACGTCTATCTCATTTGGTGCACGAAATTCAAACTTCTCAAGTAATTCTTTTGTTGCTTGAATATCCATCGTGCCTTTATCTTGCATGATAATAATATTGGCAGTATTAGCTAAAGTGGTATAAGCTATGCGCAGGAGTAACTCAGGATTTGCATGTTTATAAAAAATATTTTTAAATATAACCATATCATTATCGCGAGGTAGAGCACGAAATGGATTTGAAAGTTTTTGTATTGACTGGAGTTTTACATCTTTTAAATTTTGAGGCAAAGTGCTTTGTTGTTCTTCATAAAGAGCAATACTTAACTCTCCATCAACCCCTTGTAGAAGCTCATAAAGAGCCTCAGTAGTCTCATCTATACTGTCAGTAATTTGTATATAATGATTACCCGGTAATGGATGAAAAAGTTCACAAAATTGTTTTAAATCCATTTTATTTATCTCTTTATTTTAATAAGCTAAATCATGAAGCTCACGAAATAGATACGCTTCTACAATGTCATCAATAGTTTTTTGTGTATGTGCAACAAGTACCATCATAGACATATTGATAAAATCCATGACAGGCTCACCATCATTTTGCACGACAACAGCTTCTGACCAGTTCTCAAACCCATCATAAGCGTCACTATGCACCACCTCCACCAATTCACCCTCTTCTATACGCAACTGTGCCCAAGTTTTTGCTTCTAAAACAGATGTGATTTCTGCTTCTTGAAGCTCTGTTGAATTCATTGGTAACTGTAATAACATTATTTATTTATCTCTTTTAATTGTTTTTTACTAAGTTGGAGTTTTTTGTTGTCCATCACACCTATTTTATGTGAAAGTACATCGCTTGCAATTTTTTTAGCATTTTTTAGAGAATGCATTTTATATGTTCCACATTGATATATATTGAGTTCTGGAATATCTTTTTTACTTTTAACTTTTAAAACATCTTCCATAGACTTTTTCCATGCTTTTGCTACACGCTTTTCATCAGGTGTTCCAATCACTGACATATAAAATCCAGTACGACATCCCATAGGCGAGAGATCAATAATCTCTAGATTTTTAGAGTTTAGATGATTTCTCATAAAACCTGCGAAAAGGTGTTCGAGAGTATGTATCCCTCGTCCATCCATTTTATCAACATTTGGTACATAAAAACGTAAATCATATACTGTAATTTTATCTCCACTTGGAGTTTTCATAGTCTTTGCTTTACGCACTGCAGGAGCTGGCATGATGGTATGGTCTACGGTAAATGAGTCTAATAATGGCATTATATAATTCCTTAATTTTTTTTTCATTGCACTTAGGCAATAGTCTAAAGTAATTTTAGCGAAATAGATTGATTGTAAATTGAAGAATTAATGTAAGAAAGTTCTAAAGAATGAAAAAAGTTTTAGATTTGCTGTAGTTTGTGCTAAAGTCAAAACAAGGCTAGGCTAAAAGCCTGCCACTTTTGACTTTTGTGCAAAATGCGGTGAAGCTAAAGCTTTTTAAACGCGAGCTTCTTCTCTGCGGTTTAGATATGCCCAATTCGCATCAACGCGTTCTTGCCACTCTTTGATAAGATATTTATATTCATCTTTAAAAAGGTGTTTAAAACGCCCTTGTGCAGCTAAGTACTCTTCAACAGGAACGACATTTTTTGGTCTATATGTAATGTTTAGTTCATGTCCATCAATGATTTCATATAAAGGGAAAACCAATGAATCAGTAGATAAATCTGTTAAAAGCATAGTATCTTTAGGGTCAAATTTCCACTCAGTAGTACAAGGAGAAACAGCATTAATAAATACTGGTCCATCTACTTCCATACCATGTTGGATTTTTTTAACCATATCTTTCCATTTGTTTGGTGCAACTTGTGCAGAGTATGGAATACCATGAGAAGCCATGATAGAGACCATATCTTTTTTATTTTGTTTTTCACCATAACTTACACGACCCGCAGGTGATGTTGTTGCTGATGAACCAATAGGAGTAGACGATGAGCGTTGTCCACCAGTATTTGCATACACTTCATTATCAAGTACAACGTGCATGATGTTGTGACCACGTTCCATACAGCCAGAAATCCACTGGAAACCGATGTCGTAAGAAGCACCATCACCTGCAAAAGATACAAATTTAGGATTACGATCAGGTTGCTTTAGACGACCTTTGTTTTTTAGTGCTTTGTACATTGCCTCAGCACCTGCAACTGCAGTTGAACCATTTTCAAATCCAATGTGAATCCATGATGCATCCCAAGATGTATATGGATAAACCGCTGTACAAACTTCTAAACATCCTGTTGATGCTGAAAGTACTAAGTCATCATTCGTTGCATTTAAAACTTCACGAACGATAATAGAGTGCGCACAACCAGGACAAAGAAGGTTCGCACCCTCAAAACGATCGGCTGATGTAGAAAACTCTTTTAAGTTTTTTATTTTTTTTAATTCACTCATAGTTTTCTCCTATAAAAATTGTAATTTCGGTCCACGAACACCGATGAATTGTTGTAGTGGAGTAGTTACTTTACCTGCATCAACATTTGCTTGAAGCTCAGTATATAAATCTACTAAATGTTTTTTTGTCAAGTCACGACCACCAAGGCCATATACATAGCCAGAAAGCAGTGCTTTTGTATCTGTATTGAAAAGCGTACCTGCAATTTCATTAAACAACATACCTGGAGCACCATTTGGAGATGAACGATCAAGCGCAGCAATTGCTTTTACTTCTTTAAGAGCTTCTTGAATTTCAAAAAACGGGAATGGTCTTACAACACGAAGTCCAACAACACCAGCTTTGATGCCTTTCTCTCTCATCTCAAGTGCAACTTCACGAGCAGTTTCAACTGAAGTACCCATACAAACAACTGCTACATCAGCATCATCCATATCGTATTTTTCAACGATGTTATACTTGCGACCAGTCAGTTTTTCAAAATCATCAAACACTGTTTGAATTTTTGGAAGTACTTTTGTCATAAGGTCATTATGTTGACGTGCTTTGTGCTCAAAGTGCCAATCTTCTTCAGTTTGTACACCATGAGTAACAGGATGCTCAAAATCAAGCATATCATTCATAGGTTTAAAATCACCCACAAAATTGTAAGCAGTATCATCATCTAAAGTATGTACACCTTGTGCAGTATGTGATGTCATAAAACCATCTTGATGCACCATAGCCGGTAAACGAATATCATGATCTTCTGCTACTTTAAATGCTATGAAATTTAAATCATATGCATCTTGAGGACAATATGCATCAAATTGAATCCAACCAGAGTCACGTCCTAAATACATATCAGAATGGTCACCATTAACATTGAGTGGTGCAGCAAGAGCACGGTTTACTACATTTAAAATAATTGGTAAACGCATACCGGAAGCTTGATAGAGTGTTTCAACCATCAATGCAAAACCTTGAGAAGAAGTTGCAGTAGCAACACGACCACCAGCAGCAGAAGCGCCTATACATCCTGACATTGCAGCATGTTCAGACTCTACCATTACAAATTCGCCTTCAACATAATTGTCAGCTAAAAATTTTGCATAACCCTCAACAATCGGAGTTGATGGAGTAATCGGGTATGCCGATACAACGTCAATTTGACACTGTCTCATTGCCTGAGCAGCAGCAAAGTTACCATCCCATACTTCAATATCTTTTAATTCCATTTTATCAAATGCCATCTATTTCTCCTTCGTTTCTTTTGCAGGCCAATTAGCAATCTCTACTTCTTCGTCTGCTTTTTCTGGGAACATTAAAAGTGATTTTGGGTTTGTAGGACAAACCTCAACACAGATTGCACACCCTTTACAGTGATCCATATCTATACCTATCATCTTCTTGTCTCGTGAAATAATTGAAATATCTGGACAATAAATCCAACAAAATTGACAATCAATACAATAATCTTTGTTAAAAACTGGTTTTTCAATTCTCCAGTCAGCAACACTTGCAGAAAAAGAGCTGTTTTGTGAGTATGGACGGTCTTCTTGAAGTGTACCAGCAATATCATCTATTCCGCCATCAAACGTACGAAGCATCGCTCCGATTTCAAATTCATCCCAACCTGTATTTGGCATTTTTAGCTCCTTATTTTACTTCGTCATATGCACGTTGAATAGCAATCATATTTGCATCAACGATTTTTTTAGGCAATTTACCTAGAATTCTGACCATACTCTCTTTAAAGAAATCAATATCATACATTCCGGATATTTTCATAAATGCACCAAGCATTGGTGTATTTGGTATAGGACGCCCAATAGTCTCTTGAGCAATTTTAATACAATCGACTGTATAAACCTCTTTACCCTTTAGTTTAGGCTGAGAAGCGATTAACTCATCTGTAGTTAAATGCGTTGTGATAATATATTTTGTTTCATCTTTTCCATTGATAGTAACATCTGTTGTGTACACTAAAGCTGGATCTATTACAAAAACATAATCAGGCTCCATATATTTTTCATGATTCATAATTACTTTATCATCAACACGATTATATGCTGTCATAGCAGCCCCGCGTTTTGCAGAACCGTAAAATGCAAATGCCTGCACATGCTTACCAGTTGTAGAAATAACGTCTGCTAAACCTTTAGCACCTGTAACAGCGCCTTGACCCGCACGACTATGCCATCTGATTTCTAGCATAAATTCTCCTTCGATTTTTTAAAAAAACTTATAAAAATTATTTATACAAGTATATTCAATGCTATTTTAGACAACTGCCACTTAAATATAGCTTCATAATATAACTATCATTGAGATATAATATTCATTTGTGAAAATTTTCTACTTTTAAGATATGAAACTGCATCTAAAGAATCGCTAACGACAATATTGGTATATTTTTTTAAAATCTCTTCTTTATCATATCCACTCAATACACCGATAGAATGAATCTTTGCATTGGATGCTGAAACAAGATCCATTTGTGTATCGCCAATCATCCAAATTTCTTTATCCTTTGTCTCAAATTTTTCTAGTGCTTTTAAGATAGGTTCCTCGTGTGGTTTAGGGTGTTTCACATCTTCACGACCAATCAATACATCAAACTTATCCATTACTCCAAAATACTCCATCAATACCTTAGAATATTTTCCAGTTTTTGTCGTTACAATTCCTAACTCTGCAAAACTACTTGCAAGTTCTATAGCTTCTTTTGCCCTTGAGAGTAAGAGAGTCTTTTGCGTAGAAATAACGCGGTAATGCTCTTTGTACGCAGCAACATAATCCCAAATTTTCTCTTCTTGGATACCTAAACCCCTATACATTACATCCAAGGGATGCCCTATAAGCGACTTAATCTTTTCATCCTCAGGATGTGGTTCATTATAAACATCATAGGAGTTATGAAAACTCTCCAATATTGCCTCAGTTGAATCTATAAGCGTACCGTCTAAATCAAATAATATTATCATACTAATTTTTCTCCCATTGTATATAATTGTGCCAAATTCCACCAAGTGCTGGCTCGATGTTTTTGATATCTTTATTGACCGCTGTGATAGAGTTTGGAATATATAAAAATAGGTATGGATTATCTTCTGCTATGATAGCAAACATCTCTCTACAAAGCTTGCCAAGCTGCTTTTTGTCGATGATAGCCTGAGATTTTTCTATCATTTTATCCATCTTTTTATTATGATAGCCAACAAGATTAAAACCGCCCTTTTTATCGCTATCACTATGCCAAAATACATAAGGATCAGGGGTCGGTGAAAGCCCCCAACCAAGCAATACTGCATCAAAATTATGAGGAAATACAACCATATTTAAAAAAGCCTGCCACTCCATCACACGCAGTTTGACAATAACACCAATTTTTTTAAGCTGATATTGTAAAATTTCGGCTGCATACGGGCGAATAGAGCTCGCATTTGATGTTACTATTTCAAATTCAAAAGGATGCTTCTCATCATATCCTGCTGCGTTTAGCAGACGTTTTGCTTCCTCAATATTTTGCTTTGGAGCTTTTACATCAGGATTAAAAGCAAGTGTTCCCGGTAAAAAGGGACCTGTACAAACTTTTGCATGTCCCAAAAAGAGAATATCTACTAACTCTTGTCTATCTATTGCCAAAGAGAGTGCTTTTCTCACCTTTGGATCTTGAAACTTCTTTAAACGTAAATTAAAACCAAGATAAGTATAAGAGAGGCTAATTTTTTCATAAATATTAAACTTTTCAAAGAACTCTTTTTGAAGTTGTCTCTCATAGACAAATGGCTCAACACTCCCAATATCAAGTTCAGATGATTTAAGCATTAAAAAACGTGTCATCGAATCAGAAATAACATGAAACGAGATAGTGTCAATCTTTGGACGCCCCTCAAAATAGTCGTCAAACGCAGCTAACTCGATGTTTTTAGAGTATTCAAGTCGTTTGAGTTTATAAGCACCTGTACCGATAGGATGTGTATTAAACGAGGAACTCATGAGATTTTTTTCATTTTTTAAAAGATGTTCTGGGAGTATTCCCATCATCCATGTTTCTAAGGCTTTAAAATAGGGTTTTTTATATTCTACTTCTATTTTAAAATCATCTAATATTTTTACATTTTTCACAAAACGAAAGTCCGAACTATACGGAGAAGCGATTTTATCTGAGATAAGTGTTTGATACGTAAAAAGCACATCTTTAGCACTAAACTTCTCTCCATCGTGCCAGAGCACATTTTTACGTAATTCAAAAACTAAATGCGTCTCATCCAAAAAGTAAAATTTTTCTGCTAAATCTGCAATGATTTCTTTTGAATCTTTATCAAACTTCACAAGTCCATTAAATAAAAACCCGGCTATCTCCGCTGATGATGAGTCTGTGGCCAAGAGAGGATTCAATCTTGCAGGGTTTGAAGATGTTGCTAAATGCAGGGTAGAAGCATGTAAACAAAAAGTCAATATAAAGAGAAAAAATAAGCCCCTCATCTTTACTGAATCGGTTTCCCATTTACGCTAAATGCACCATTTTCAAACTCTATATCAAACACAACTTCGTCATTTTTTTCTTTGGCATACGAAGTGATACTATTTGCCATTGGTGAAGTTAGAAGAAGCTTTTTATACATTGCTTTTGAGAGTTTCACCTTGGAATTAAGCTCTATATTTGACAAGAAAAGAAGTGGTGATATTTGTAACTTTTGTGCTAACTCTGTATCTTCTTTTATTTTCATTTTTGCTTGTATCTCAAAACCTTTTAAATCTTCATGTGTGTTGAGCACAAAGTTTTTCAATGAAAAATCTTTTATATCTATAATAAATCCCTTTGACAAAAGCTTTGTAAGCAGATCCTGCGTATGTTTTTGAGCGCCTAGGATATTTAAGTTATCAGCACTCGCTACAAGTGATACAAACTCTTCAAATGATGCTTTATCAAGACCAGAAATTTTCACTACATTATGAAGTTTTTTTAATGAAAAAGTAACTTTTTGAGATGCAATATCTACACTTTGTAAAGAAGCTTTCGATGCAACACTTACAAGGTCTTTTTTTACTGATGAAGATGATTTTGTTTCAAAATCATGAAAAATCATAGAAACATCCTCATCTGTCCCCTTGATAATAAAACTAAACTCATTTGCTCCAAGCTCTGATTTGTATTCGCTATAAGATCTAAAGGTATTAGATGCTGTAAAGTTTTCTAACGCAACTACAACACTTGTATTGCCCTCGCTCGCTTTAAAGTGTAAGGCTTTTATCTTGCTCTTCATTGACTCAGGATTTATCAACTCCCCATGTCCGCTAAAGGTCGCAGCAGAGAGATTCATCTCTAAAACTGAGCCATTTTGTAACTTGTAATTTTCTTGAATATCTTTGATATAACCTTTAAAATCATTGTTAATAAGATTATATTCTACATGATAGACTAAACCCTTATTTTGCAAAAATTCAGAAAACTGCTCATAAAATTTCACATCTTCAGCTTTCATATTTGTTTGCATTTGCTTTGACATTACAAGTGGATAAATATCAAAGTCTATTGTTTTAGCAAAAGGAATGTTACTATACTCAACATCCAAACCAATTAAAAAACCATTCAAAAGCTTGTTATCATAAGGAGAAGTTTGATACTGTGCGTAACTATTGAGCAATTGCATCATCTCACTTGAATCCTCAAGAATAAATTCAAAATGTTTGCTCGTGGAGAGATAAGACTCGTTGGTCTCTACTTTTTGTAGTTTCAGTCCATGTGAACTTAAAAGTGTTATCTCATCTTGTATCTTATTTTGCATAAATTTATTGCCGATGATTGGAAGTATTGCTATTGCTACAAGGATAATGAGAACTAAAATAAGTGGGAGTTTTTTCATAAAAAGAGAACCTTCAAGTTTAAAATTGAAGTTATTATATAATAAAAAGGAGATTTTACCAATGCATAAGCATTGATAAAAAATACAAAACGATTAACGTTTTGAGAATTGGCGAGAACGACGAGCTTTTCTCTTACCTGGTTTTTTACGTTCAACAACACGTGAATCACGAGTCATCATACCCTCAGGTTTAAGAATAGTTTTTAATTCTGGGTTAAATGCAACAAGAGCACGAGAAATACCGTGACGAAGTGCATCTGCTTGACCACCAAAACCACCACCTAAAGTAGTAGCTTCGATATCAACATTTGTATCTTGTTTAGTAAGTACAAGTGGTTGTTTTACACGAAGTTTTTTCGCTTCAAGTCCACCTAACCATGCATCAATAGAAAGACCATTGATAGTGATTTTACCAGTTCCTGGAGTTAACCATACTTTTGCTATAGACGCTTTACGACGACCTGTTGCATAGATTTTATTTGCCATATAATTAATCCTTATTTAGCAATTTGTGCAGTGTGAGGATGTTCAGCACCTGCATAAATTTTTAATTTTTTAAGCATTTTAGCACCAAGCTTAGTTTTAGGAAGCATACCACGAGTCGCTAATTTGTATAGTTTCTCAGGATTTTTTTCTAAAAGCTCAGTCATTTTAACACTTTTTGTGCTACCGAAGTAACCAGAGTGAGAAAAGTACTCTTTATTTGCTATTTTTCCAAGACCGTTAAATTTTGCCTTAGATGCATTAATGATAACTACGTAGTCACCACAGTCGATATTAGGAGTAAAACATGCTTTGTTCTTACCACGAAGTATAGTAGCTACTTCAGTGATCATACGACCAAATGTTTTACCCTCAGCATCAATCAAAACCCATTTTTGATCGATTTGTTCAGGAGTTGCAATTTTTGTAAATTTCATTCTCGAACCCTTCAAGTAATTTTATTTGATGGAAGTATAGCTGTATAAACTTATAAGTAACTGAATTTAAGTAAAATATAAGCTTTTGCTTTTGTGATTTTA
>NZ_JALSKT010000011.1 GCF_026988655.1 Sulfurimonas sp.
ACTTATCAACACCAAACCCGAGTAAAATACGTAGAAGTGCTCCTGCTAAAATAGGAATAGAAAGTAGGGTTGCTTTTTGAGAAGGGTTCATAACAAAACCACTGACAGCGTGTAGTGATTCACTTATTTCTGTTGCGAGGGGTCCGAGCATTGTCCAGACCATAAAACTAAAATCGAAATATAAAAAGGCTGCAAAAAGTGTTTTTGCATCCCCTTGACCTTTGAGGGCTTTAAAATTTGCCATATCTTTTCCTTGTTTGACTTAAAATCACATTTGATATCTTGTGTGGGGAATTATATCACTGTTTTTATGTATATAAAGCAAATAATTGTATAATTTTTAATCAGTGTTAAACTAGCTTTATACTTCAGAGGTGCTATAATTCGCATACATTAATATATGGAAATAATTTATGCAAGAGAATATGTCAACACCCTTAGAAAATTTTATAAACTACAAAGCTGATACTAATATGCAGTGTGGAAATTATTCAATAGATATACCACCTTTAAAAGAAGGTGAACAGTATAGGTTTCACTTTGATGCTGTCGCTTGCGTTGGTTGTCGTTGTTGTGAAGTTGCTTGTAATGAACAAAACAATAATCCAGCTGACATCAAGTGGCGTCGTGTTGGAGAGATGGAAGGTGGAGAGTTTCCTGCCTTTACACAGCTTCTAAACTCTATGAGCTGTAATCATTGTATCGATCCAGAATGCCTTATTGGTTGTCCTACAGAGTCTTATATAAAGATAGCTGAAACAGGAATAGTTGTTCATGATGATGACACTTGTATCGGATGTCAGTACTGTACATGGAACTGCCCTTATGGCGTGCCAGTATTTCATGAAGAACGAAATATTGTTACAAAATGTCATATGTGTCATGAAAGATTAGATGTTGGGGAATCACCGGCTTGTGTTCAAGCATGTCCAGCTGGTGCGATTGAGATAGAAGTGGTAAATGTCAAAGAGTGGCTTGAGTGTGATATTGATGAGCAAGCAAATATGCCATTTTTACCAGATGCAAGAATTACGAACTCAACTACACGGTATACCTTGCCAGATGATTTACCTGAGCAGATGAAAGAGATGGATGAGCATATCTTAAAACCGGCACATAAAGAATTACCACTTGTTTTTATGACAGTTTTAACACAAATCTCACTTGGTGGATTTTTGGCACTTTTTTTAGGTGACTTTATGAGTTTATTTGGATTTGAGAATACAAACTGGATCATGGCACTACTTGTCATGATTCCTGCTGCAATTGGATTACCTCTCTCAGCACTACATCTTGGTCGTCCTTTTTTAGCAATGACTGCAATGAAAAACATCAAAACATCATGGTTGTCTCGTGAAGCTTTAGCTCTAGGCTTGTTTACAGGATTAATGAGTGTGGTTGTTGCTTCATACTTTTTCAATATTTCTATCTTACTGCGTTTGATACTTGAGGCAGTGACTCTGAGTATCGGTATTTACGGTATTTATGCACAAAGTATGATTTATCGTATTCGTGCTCGTCCTTCATGGAATAGAATTACAACAAATTTTAAGTTTTTTGGTGTGGCATACATTGGTGTCTTCTTGCTAGCATTTATTAGCTCTGTATCAAGTATTCATGAAGCTATAATCCCATTGACAACACTTGGAATGCTTGGCGCACTGGCACAGCTTTTCTTTTCATATGAAGATATTAGAACCCTTGATGCAAAAGAGAATGAATACCAGTTACAAAGGACAAAACGATTATTAAACGAAAACTTTAAAAAAGTGAAGGTGATACGTTTTGTTACTTTGATAATCGGTGGTGTATTACTCCCGCTTTTAGCCTTGGTTTTTGTGAGTGCATCTTCTATAACAGCAGCTTCTGTTATATTGTTTTTAGCAATGCTAATCACTTTCAGTAGTGAATTGTTTGATAGGTTTTTATTTTATACAACCGTTGTACCTTTAGGTATGGCAGGTGGATTTTTTGTTGGAAAACAAAGAGGCTAATGATGATAATAGAAGTAGATGAACTTGATTTTAAAGAAGTTTTAGCAAATGAGTTTTCTAAAGGAAATATAGTAATTTTAAAGTTTGGATCAATGTATTGTGATGCTTGCATGGCACTTGGATTTGAGCTTGAAGAGTTAGATGAAAAGATGGATAATCTCTCTATTTTAGAAATAGATTGTTCAGATAGTGAGTCTTTAACACAAATGTATGATATCGTACAAGTTCCAACAATGATTATATATAAAGATGCTAACAGTATGATATTTAATGCAGTTGGGGTTACTTTAGCTGTGGATATAGAGAAAATAATTAAAGAGAGTATGTAATGATAGGTAAAATAAAAGATTTTTTAGGTTTTGATATAAAAGAAGAAAAGTATAAACTTTCCCATGATGATACTTTTGGAATGATTAGTGATGAAAAAAAACCAGATAAATGGGTTTTTTCTACCTGTGGTTATTGTGGAGTAGGGTGTGGTCTTTATATTGGAGTAAAAGACGGCAAAGCTGTTTATACAAAAGGAAACCCTAAACATTTTGTTAACAAGGGTACACTGTGTCCAAAAGGATTAAGTGAACATCAAATGATAAACTCTCCTCATAGAATTCCAAGTCCTATGATAAGAAAAAATGGTGAATTACAAGACGTTTCTTGGGATGAGGCATTTACAAAAGTGAGTAATGAATTTAAACGTATAGCACGTGAACATGGCCCTCAAGCAGTTTCAGTTATAGGAACAGGACAGTTTTTAACTGAAGAGTTTTATACCCTTGGAAAATTTGTTCAACTTGGGCTTAAAACAAATAATTATGATGGAAATACTACGCTTTGTATGGCAAGTGCTGTAATGGGATATAAGCAGTCTTTAGGGAGTGATGGTCCAACGAGTTCATATGAAGATTTTGAGCATGCAGATACTATCTTTTTGGTTGGGGCTAACATAGCTGATAATCATCCAATATTGACACTTCATATAAATAAAAATCCAAATAAAAAGGTCATAGTTATTGACCCTAGAGCTTCAAAAACTTCTCAAATGGCAGATTTGTTTGTTCCTATCAAACCACGTACTGACCTAGCACTTTATAATGGTCTTGCATATATTGTAATGGAGCAGGGCTGGGAAGATGAAGGGTATATCAAAGCAAATACAAATGGCTATAAAGAACTTAGAAAACATCTTCAAGATTATCCACCGCAAGAAGTTGCAAATATAACAGGCATAGATGTAAAAACATTATATGAACTTGCTCGTGAATTTGTTTCAAGTAAAAAGGTGATTACTGGTTGGACAATGGGTATTAATCAGTCATTTATGGGAACAGATACGGTGAGTGCAATCATAAATCTTCATCTCTTAACTGGACATATTGGACGTGAGGGAACAGGTCCTTTTAGTATAACAGGACAGTGTAATGCAATGGGAACACGTGAAACTGGCTTTACATCTTCTTTACCTGGATATAGAAACTATGGAGATGAAGAGGCTTTAAAAGAGTATGCTAAGATTGTAAATGTTCCAGAGGAGATTATTCCCCGTGAGCGTGGCTATAAGTATGCTGAAATAATTGATGCAATAGACAGAGGTGAGATAAAAGCACTTTGGATTACGGCAACAAACCCTCTTGTATCTTTTGTAAATCAAGATAAACTTCGTAAAACTTTGGCGAAACTTGACTTGTTAGTTGTTCAAGATGCCTTTATGGGGGATACAGCACAAATTGCAGATGTCATTTTTGCTGCTGCGACTTGGGGTGAAAAAGAGGGTGTCTATACAAACTCTGAACGCCGTTGTAACAAAGCCAATAAGGCAGTTGAACCATTGGGTAATTCTAAAGGTGATTTTGACATTATATTAGAGTTTTCAAAATACTTTGAAGGTGTTAATGAAATGCTGTTTCCAAACTGGAGTGAGCCTCGTGATGCTTTTAATGAGTGGAGGAAAGTCTCAAAGGGTCAGTTGTGCGACTACAGCGGTATGACGTATGAACTTATCGAAGAACTTGGTGGGATTCAATGGCCTTGTAATGAAGAACATCCAAAAGGGACAAAAAGACTTTATTCTCCAGATATCCCGTTTAGAACTGCTGATAAAAAAGCGAAACTTTTATGTCTAGAATGGCATCCTATGGCAGAACCAATAAGCCCTGAATTTCCAGTGATTTTAAATACTGGGAGAACGGTTGAACAGTGGCACACGCGTACGAAAACTAGAGCCATTGATATACTTGATAATCTTGCTCCTGAAGCATGGGTCGATATTTCTCCAAAAGATGCAAAAAAGTTAAAAGTTAAAAGTGGCGATAGAATGAGCCTTTCATCTCCTCGTGGTCGCGTAGATGATGTTGTCGTTCGAGTTACTGAAAGTGTACGTGAGGGGACAGTTTTTGTTCCTTTTCATTTTAACGAGCAACTTGTAAACACTTTAACAAGTGAGAGCTTTTGTCCTAAATCGGGTGAGCCAAATTTTAAACAGACAGCAATACAGTTGCACTCGAGTGAAGTTCCAGAGGGAATACACCTAAAAGAAGAAGAATCAAGTGGAGCTATAGCACATCACAAAGTGGTCTATGAGGGTGTAACCCATAAAGAAAAAGAGATTCTTAAGAGTTTGTAATTTTTGAGAATTATGATACAATCTTAAAAATAAGAGTATGGGGAAGGTATTAAAGTGTTAGAAAATAATTTTTATCTTTATATTGTCATCGGTCTTGTTGCAATTTCTTCTTTGAGTATTGTATTTAATATACTTCAAAGAAGAACCATTTCGCAACTCAAAGAGAGTTCTGAAACACTCATAAAAGATGCCTATTTTAACCCTGTTACCTCATTACCAAATGATAACAATTTCACTATTGTTATAAAAGAACAAATTGATAGAGCACAAAGACATGAGAAGGCTTTTTTACTACTGTATATTAAACTTAAACATTTTAATAATGATGAGGACATTGTAAATATAGGTTCGAAGTTGTCTGAAACCCTCAGAAATGAAGACTTTTTAGCCCATATTGGTGAAGATGAATTTGTTGTCCTTTTTAATGAATATTTAGAAGCTGAAAATTATGAAATAGTTATTAAAAGGATTGTTAATGCCTTTCCAAAATATTCTATCCGTGTGGGCACAAGTATCTATCCTATAGATGCAAAAGATAAAAAATACCTTGTTGCTAAAGCTAGAGAAGACTCCCTCAACGCGCTGTATTGATTTAATTAAAGCAAATTAGAAGCCAATACTCAGTATAATTCAATGATTTTTATAAAAAGGTGTATGCATGACTAATAAACGTGTTTTAGTTAAGTTTTCAGGTGAAGCTCTTGCTGGTGAATCAGGTCATGGTATTGATACAAAAATACTTAAGTATATTGCACAAGAGATTAAATCTCTTATAAATGAGGGTATTGAAGTTGGTATCGTGATCGGTGGTGGGAATATTATTCGCGGTGTAACAGCTGCAGAAGACGGTATTATTAGACGTACATCTGGTGACTATATGGGTATGCTTGCAACAGTTATAAATGCTGTAGCGATGCAAGAAGCTTGTGAACATGCAGGCCTTCAAGTACGTATGCAAACAGCTATCAAAATGGAACAAATTGCAGAACCTTACATAAATCGTAAAGCGACTCGTCATCTTGAAAAAGGTCGAGTAGTTATCTTTGCTGCTGGTACAGGAAATCCATTCTTTACTACAGATACTGCTGCTACACTTAGAGCTGTTGAGATTGGGGCAGAAGTTATTATAAAAGCTACAAAAGTTGACGGTGTTTATGACAAAGATCCTGTAAAATACAGTGATGCTGTTAAGCTTTCAGAGTTGACTTATGACCAGGCACTTCAAGACCATATTAAAGTAATGGATGACACATCTATTGCATTAGCAAAAGATAATAAGTTGCCAATAATAGTTTGTGATATGTCAATTAAAGGGAATCTTTTAGATATTCTCAATGGCAATATGGCTAACTGCTCAATAGTAAAATAATAAATAAAAGGATAAATATGCAATCAATGAAAGTAGAAGAATTAACTGCAAAAATTTTAAATGAAAACCCAAATATAGATCGTTATCAGCTTGCTATTGCTGTCTCAAAAAGATGTGATGAGATAGAAAATGGTGCAATTAGCCAACTGAGTGTAAACACTAAAAGTATCAAGTCAGCAGATTTGGCACTTATGGAAATAGCGGAAGGTCTTATAGTTATAAAAGGCTTTTCAGATATAAAAAAATAAAGAGATATTTTGTCGCTGAGTCAAGTAGATATTGATATTATTAAAAATATACACGATATCGATTCAGCAACGGAGTACCTTTTTTCTCAAATTCCCGTAAGCGATGAGTTAGAGTTTGCTCTAGAATACGCAAAAGAAGCTCATAAAACACAATTTCGTAAAAGTGGTGAGCCTTACATTATACATCCCATCTTAGTTTCTGCTATCGTTGCCTCTATAACAAATGATAAATCTATGGCAATTGCTGGTTTATTGCATGATGTAGTTGAAGATACAGATATTGCAATTGAAGAGATAGATGAACGTTTTGGAAAAGATGTTGCACACCTTGTTGCAGGTCTTACAAAAATTGATGCTATACGAGATAAAGAACTACTTCCCTCAACTTCTACAGATAGACTAGTAATCTCCGCACTCTCTTTTAGAAAAATGCTTATTGCAAGTATTGAAGATGTTCGTGTTTTGGTAGTAAAACTATGCGATAGATTTCACAATATGCTCACTCTTGATGCCTTGCCTCCTGAAAAACAAAAAAGAATTTCGGAAGAAACTTTAGTCGTTTATGCTCCTATTGCACATCGTTTAGGTATTTCATTTTTAAAAAATATTTTGGAAGATTTAAGTTTTGGATATATCTTTGTAAAAGAGAAAAAAGAGATTGAAGATTATCTTGAAAAAAATTATCATGCAATAGAGATAAGACTCAATGAATTTAAAGATTCAATATCTAAAACCTTAATTAAAAATGGCTTTTGTGAAGATGACTTTGAAATTCTTTCGCGTATTAAACATAAGTATTCTATTTATCTTAAAATGCAAAGAAAAGGTGTAGGTATCGATGAGGTGCTTGACCTTCTCGCTGTACGAATATTAACCAAAGATCCTGTTAAATGCTATACAATTTTAGGTCTTGTACATTTAAACTTTCGTCCACTTGCTTCACGTTTTAAAGATTATATTGCTGTTGCAAAAGACAATGGCTATCAGACAATTCATACAAGCGTATTTTACAATACTGCAATATTTGAAGTACAGATAAGAACCTATGAGATGCATAAAACTGCAGAACTTGGTGTTGCTGCACACTGGAAATATAAAAGTGGTGGAAATAATGTAAAACTTGATTGGCTTGATAACCTTCAGTATCAAAACGAATCAGTGGAAGATTTTTATGATTTAATAAAAAATGATCTCTATTCTGAGGATATTTCTGTATTTTCCCCAACAGGCGATGCGTTTACTCTTCCTCGTGGTGCAGTGGCTTTAGACTTTGCTTACGCGGTGCATACGGAAGTTGGGAACAAAGCAATATCTGCATTGATTAATAAAACAAAATCATCACTTCTTACTGAACTCAACAATGGAGATATCGTTAAGATAATAACTTCAGATAAAGAAATAACACGCTGTAGTTGGATTGATGCTGTGAAAACATCCAAGGCAAAAACAAATATGAAACTTATTTGTAATGCAAGAATACGGGATATTAATGAAAAATATGCAGTAAATATAATCGCTACTGTAATGAATTTAAACTATTCGCGTATTGAAGAGTGGTTCAAAAAGAATCATTGCACTAACTTGATGCATATTCCAAACGATATTGAGCAATTAAAAAATGTAATTCATAAATATACAAGTGAAATTAGTAAAAATAATCGATTTAAGGGTTTTATCACTAGGCATAGATTTAAACTTAAAAAGTATACGATTGCAGGACTAGAGATATACTCTGCTAGTACTATAAGTGATGTAGTATTTGATTATTGTTGTCATCCAAAAACTGGTGATGAAGTGATGGGGTTTTTAGATAAAAATAAAGTACATGTTCATCACAAAATGTGTTCCCATGCGATTAAAGAGCTTGAAGAACATAAGCCTATGGTCTATATAAGATGGGCAAAAACAAATCTTTATCGCTATAAACTCATAGGTTCTTTACATAATGAAAAGGGTGCTTTAGCAAATTTTTTAAATTATCTAGTCAAGCTTGATATTGATATCAATTCAATAGAATTAGGTAAAGAAGCTACAGACTACACAAAGTATTGTGAGCTAGAATTTGAGGCAAAAGAAGCTGATATTAACACACTTCGTGCTAAAATAGAGTCAAAAATTAAAGTGATTCATTTAGTGCGAGCAAATGATGCATATAAAAATTAAAGAGAAAAGAGAAAAATTAGATGATAGATGAAGCGTTAAGAGAAATAAGTAGAGGTTGTGCTGAAATAATTGATAATGAAAGGGTAGAAAAACTTCTTAAAAATTATTTTGAGGAAGGAAAAACATATACAGTGAAAGCTGGTTTTGATCCTACTGCCCCTGACCTACACCTAGGACACACGGTACTTTTACAAAAACTTGCAACTTTTCAGAAATATGGTGGCAGAGTACAATTTCTGATAGGAAGTTTTACGGCGACTATTGGTGACCCAACAGGAAAAAATGCAACAAGAAAAGTACTTTCTAAAGAAGATATAATAAAAAATATAAAAAGTTATACGACACAGGCTTTTAAAATACTTGATGAAAGTAAGACTGAAATTGTTTACAATGATGATTGGCTAGGTCAAATGAGTGCAGCAGATATGATTACTCTTGCATCAAATTTAACTGTTGCACGTATGTTAGAGCGTGATGATTTTTCAAAAAGGTTTAAATCAAATACACCAATAGCTACAAGTGAATTTATGTATCCTCTACTTCAAGGTTATGACAGCGTTTATTTAAAGTCTGATATCGAAATAGGCGGAACAGATCAAAAGTTCAACCTATTAATGGGCAGACAACTACAAAAAGCTTATGACATTAAAAAACAACAAGCTGTTTTGATGATGCCTATTTTAGAAGGTCTTGATGGCGTTGCTAAAATGAGTAAATCACTTGGAAATTATATTGGTGTTGCAGATGAAGCAAATGATATGTTTGGTAAAGTTTTAAGTATTTCAGATGAGTTAATGTGGCGATATTTTGAACTTTTAAGTGATAAATCTTTAGACGAAATTGCAAGACTTAAAGAGGGTGTTGCAAATAATACTTTGCATCCTAAAAAAGTTAAAGAAGATTTGGCGATTGAAATTACTACACGTTTCCATGATGAAAAAGCGGCGCAAAATGCAAAAGCAGAATTTGAAAAAGTTCATGCGAAAAATCAGATTCCAACAGATATTGAACTCTTCTCATGTGATGGTGATATCTGGATAGCAAAAGCATTGGTAGATTGTAACATCGAGCCATCTACTTCTCAGGCTAGAAGAGATATTAAGCAAGGTGGTGTTAAAATAAACCAAGAAAAAGTATTTGATGATAAATTACAATTGTCAACTGGAGAATATCTACTTCAAGTTGGGAAAAGAAAATTTGCAAAATTAAAGGTGAATTAATGAGTTTTAAATCTGTAAAAATTGGTAAATATGAAATTGAAAAACCTATTATTCAAGGTGGAATGGGTGTCGGTATAAGTTGGGATCAGTTAGCTGGTACTGTCTCTGCAGAAGGTGCCTTAGGTGTGATTAGTTCTGTTGGAACTGGCTACTATAAAGACAAAGAATATGCAGCAAAACTTGTAGCAGACAGACCTTTAAGCGAAGTGAATTTTTACTCAAAAGAGGGCTTCACAGCTATTGTTGAGAGTGCTAGAAAAATATGTGGTGACAAACCACTTGCAGCAAATATTTTATATGCTATTAATGACTATGGTCGTGTTGTTCGTGATGCTTGTGAAGCGGGTGTAGACATCATTATCACTGGAGCAGGGCTTCCTACTAATATGCCTGAGTTTACTGATGGCTACCCAGATGTTGCACTTGTTCCAATTGTCTCTTCACCAAAAGCTCTCAAAATTATATGTAAAAGATGGCAAAAACGTTACAACCGTCTTCCTGATGCTGTAATTTTAGAAGGACCAAAAAGTGGTGGACATCAAGGTTTTACATATGAACAATGTTCAATGGAAGAGTATCAACTTGAAAATCTTGTGAAACCAGTTGTTGAAGAAGCTGCTTTATGGGGTGGTATGCCAGTATTTGCTGCAGGTGGTGTTTGGGATAAGAAAGATATCGAAGCCATGATGGAACTAGGTGCAAGCGGGGTACAAATGGGTACGAGATTTATTGGTACTTATGAGTGTGATGCGCACGCAAACTTTAAAAAAGTACTTTTAGATGCAAAAGAAGGTGATATCAAGCTTATGGGTTCCCCAGTTGGATATCCAGCGCAAGGCGTTGTCACAAATCTGACGCATTTAGTTGAAAAACGAGAAGGTCCAGCCATTAAATGTATCTCTAATTGTGTCGCGCCATGTAATCGTGGAGAAGAGGCTAAAGTTGTTGGTTTTTGTATAGCAGATAGACTCTCTGATGCTTATGAAGGAAATTTGGAAACAGGTCTTTTCTTCTCAGGCACAAATGGATACAAACTCAACGAAATCATTAGTGTACACGATTTACTTGAAAAGCTAACACAGGGCGAATAAGATTATCACCCTTCGTTTTATAGTACTGTTCTCGCTACTATTTTCACTGACATTGCACGCACTTAGTGATACCTCACTGCTAAAGCGTGCTAATGGATACGCTAAGTCTGCATCAAAAAGTGAGCAGTTTAGAGCCTATAATGATTATAAAAATTTATATCTTAGGGCTTTAATGAATGATAGTGATTCATTACGTATAAAAGCTCTTCAGGGTATTGTTAAAAGTGGAAGTAAGCTTCATATTGATGTTTCCAATTATTCTCAAGAGCTCTCGAGAGAAAAACATTACAATTACAACAAACCAAAATCCAAAAAAAATAAAAAAATAAAAAATATAAAAGTTAAGTCTTCACATAAACTCAAGTCAGTTACATGGCAAGGAGGAAAACTTGTCCTAAAATTTAATAAAAAACTTCGAAACAATCAATTGAATTATTTTACTTTATATGACAAAAAACGTAAAAAATATAAATATGTCTTTGATATCCATGCTTCTATGTTGACCAAATCTCAAACATTACGTAAAAATGGTGTTGACAGAATTAAATTAGCTCAATATAACTCTAATACACTGCGTTTGGTCATTGAAAACACAAAGAAACTTAGCGTTCATTTTTCTAAAAAAGAGAGAAGGATTGAAATAACAATTTCAAGCCATGAAATACGAAAAAACAGTATATTAACAAGCAGAATAAAAAAATCACCTACAAGACTTGATAAAAATAAGGTTATCGTGATAGATGCGGGGCATGGTGGCAAAGATCCCGGTGCAATAGGATATACAGGCTATAGAGAAAAGGTAATTGTTTTAGCTATTGCAAAGGAGCTGAGTAGAATACTTAAAGCACGAGGCTATAAAGTTTATATGACACGCAAAAGTGATAAGTTTATTAAACTGCGAAACAGGACAAAATTTGCCAATAGAAAAAATGCAGATATCTTTATCAGTATTCATGCAAACGCAGTAAGTAAACGTCAAGCACATAAAGCGAGAGGGATAGAGTGCTATTTTCTTGCTACTTCACGTTCCAAGAGAGCTAAGAAAGTGGCAGAGATAGAAAACTCAGCAAGCTTAGAAGATATGAACTTTTATGGAAAAGAGAGTTTTTTAAATACACTCAATTCTCATAATATAGTAGCAGCAAATAAATTAGCGATAGACTTACAAAGAAGTGCATTATCAGCTTTAAAAAAGAAGTATAAATATGTTAAAGATGCAGGTGTGCGAGAGGGTCCATTTTGGGTTTTAGTTGGAGCTCAAATGCCAGCAGTTTTAGTTGAAGTAGGCTTTATTTCAAATCCACAAGAAGCGAAAAAACTTGTAAAAAAAGAGTATCAAAAAACTATGGCGAAGGGACTTGCCAATGGAGTTGAAAGATATTTTATCAACTCCAAAAAAAGGTAGAGTTTACTCTTCTTGTTTGTAGTGGAGTTCACCAGCTACAGATTCTTTGTCGTTAATGACCTGTTCTATTTGTTGTTTTACTTTATCATACCTATACTGTTCTTTAAAGCCTATGATACGACCACCTGCTGCGTTTGGATGTCCACCACCATTTGCCCATTCTTTTGATATTAGCGCAACACTGACTTTATTATTTGCTCGTAAACTCATTGCACCTCTGTAGCTCACATCTACGATGAAATCATATTCTGGATATGCCACTAAAAAGCCATTTCCTACGATAGAAGTGTTTCCAACGCCATAACTTAGATAGCCTTTGTAGCCTTTATAGTAGATTGTTTTTTCTTTTCTTGCTTTACCCAGTAGTTCTACAACATATTTTGTAGCAAGGTTATCCAGCGTATCATCTTTAGAACTTTTAAAAAATTCTTTTTTAAGCGCGTGTATCTTTTCATCTAGTACTATAGGTGCATGGGGTTCATTGATATATTTTACAGCTTCAAGAAGTAGTGAAATTTTGTAATGTGAATCTTCATCGGGGAACATAATTCTATTGAGCTCCCTTGTCTCTGTAACTAAGCGCATACAAACTTTTCCATATTCAAAGTTTTCATGTTCTTCTAGTTTCCATAAATCTACTGCGTTTACTACATTTACATATTTTTCCATCCAGTCAGGTTCATCAAATTCAAGATTTTCTTTGACATAGTCATAGGTGATTTTTGTTCCACATCTTGTTTCATCAAGTAAGTACCAGTCAAACTTTTTAGCACTTTCAGCTCCACTTCCATGATGGTCTAGTAGTTGTAATTTGACACTACAACAGCTGTCGTTTACTTTTTTAACTTCATGTGTTAACCATCTGGACTCATCTGCTGTTAAATTAAGATCTGTGATAAGTATAAAAGCAGATTCTTTTGCTTTTTTAATGTTTTCAAGCATAAGAGTTAATTTTTGCTTCACTTCGGGTCCATAGTTTGCATTATAATTAAATTTTTTATATGGAGTGTATTTCATAACAAGTTGGCAGCTGTAGCCATCAAGGTCTATATGTGAGAGATGATGAAATGTAGGATTGGTCATTTTTTACCTTTTTAATTTTCAGTTTCTATTGAAATTGAGCCCATGACTTCAAATGTAGCACTTGAATCAATTTCTGCGTGAGAAAGCGTAACAACATCAAGAGAAAACCTCTCAAATATTTCAGCAATACTGCGGCGGATTTGTGGATCGACGATAATTATTACAGGGGAAACTCCTTTTTGTAATACCTCTGCGGCTTTTGCGCTTGTTGCTTGAATAAGGGCATTTATTTCTCCCACGTTGAGCATAAGGTTTCTTACTCCATCTTGATCTTGAGATTTTTGCAGAAGAAGTTGTTCTGTTTGCGTATCAAAGGTAAGAAGCTTAACAACTCCGTCATCTCCTGCATACATTTGGGTAATAACACGGGAGAGTTTTGCACGAACTTGTTCAGTGATTAAGTCAACATTTTTTGTGTATTCGGCTATATCGGCAATAGTTTCCAAGATAGTGAGCATATCTTTAAGAGGTATTTTTTCATGCAATAATGCTTTAAATACGCGCTGAATAAGTCCAATAGATGCTACTTTGAGTACATCATCAATAATTACAGGGTAGTCATCTTTGATTTTATCTATAAGGGATTGTACTTCTTGTCTTGTAAGAAGTTCTTCAGCATTACGTTTAATGAGTTCACTCATATGCGTGGAGATAACAGTTGCCGGATCAACGACAGTGTAACCATTGATGATGGCATCTTCTTTTTGCTCTGGTAGTATCCAAAGGGCATCGAGTCCAAAAGCCGGCTCTTTTGTTGGTTCACCTTGAATTTCACCTGTTGCCATTCCGCTATCCATTGCAAGAAATTTATCAGGCACTATTTCACCTTCACCAATAGCTATTCCTTTGAGTAGTACTTGGTATTGCGTAGGTTTTAGATGTAAGTTGTCCCTGATTCTCACTTGAGGCATTAAAAAGCCAAAGTCGCTAGCAATTTTTCTTCGCATAGAACGAATACGTTCAAGAAGGTCACCACCTTGGGCACTATCAGCAAGCTTTATGAGTTGGTAGCCTAGTGTAAGCTCTAACATCTCAACTTTTAGAATGTCTTCTAAAGCTTCCTCTTCCTCTTTGGCTATTTCCGCATTCGTTTTCTTAGGTTTTAAGCGCTCTTTTTCTTCTTTTAACTGCTCTTTTGTTTTATTTGCAACTATATCTTGGACATTAAGAATATCTAGCTCACCTTTTTCAAATTTATAGATAGCCCAACCTAAAAGAAAAAACAAACCACCGACAAAAGCCATTGAAGCTGTAGGTAGTCCGGGAACCATAGCAAAAAGGAACATGATAAAACCAACTATCATCATAGTCTTTGCATTTCCAACCATTTGGGTAATGGTACCTTGTGCAAAATTTTCACCATCACTTGAGGAACGTGTTATCATGATACCTGTAGCAGTAGAGATAATGAGCGCAGGAATTTGACTTACAAGTCCATCTCCAATAGTTAGAAGTGTAAATGTTGATGCACTGTCTGTAATACTCATATCATATTGAAAAACACCGATAAGAAAGCCACCGATGATATTTATAAGCGTGATGACAATACCAGCAACAGCATCTCCCTTAACAAACTTCGATGAACCATCCATAGCTCCATAAAAGTTTGCATCTTGAAGAATTTCTGCACGGCGTTGTTTTGCCTGGGCATCATCTATAAGACCAGCATTCAAGTCGGCATCTACTGCCATCTGTTTTCCCGGCATAGAATCAAGTACGAAACGAGCTGCAACTTCTGCAACTCTTGTTGAACCCTTAGTAATAACCATAAAGTTTATAAGTACCAAGATAGAGAAGACGATGATCCCTATCACATAGTTTCCTCCAACAACAAAGTTACCAAAACTAGTAATAACATCACTGACATTTTCAGGTCCTGCATAGCCATTGCTCAAAATCATTCTCGTCGTTGCAATATTAAGGGAAAGTCTAAAGAGCGTTAGAATAAGGATAAGTGTAGGAAAGGTGGTCAAATCAGTAGGTTTTGGTACGTAAAGAGAAATAAGTAATATAAGTACTGATAGGGCGATAGAAACTGTTAATAAAACATCCAAAATAGGAGAAGGTAAAGGAACAATGATGATGGCTAAAATAGCCATTACAAAAAAGACAACACCTAAGTCCCTTTTGCCAAGAAGAAAATTGAGAGAAGTTCCAATTTGTTGTTTGATTGTCATTTTTTTTGCCAAAGTTATAGCTTACTCATAAGGTTATTAATCGTCCAAGACATCAGCTAAAGTGAGCTGCCCTAAGAAAACATCAATTTTCCCTTGGAGCTTATTTAAAATAGGCCATAAAGAACAAGTGGTTCCTTTTTCTGAAGGACAATCTTCTTGTGATGGAGAACACTCAAAAACTGCAGGTGCTTTTCCTTCAACGCAAGTCATGATTGCAAGCATATTGATTTGTGATGGAAGTTTGTTTAAAGAAAAACCACCATTGACACCTTTGTAGGATTTTAAAATCTCTTTTTTTGCAAGGGCTTGCAGTATTTTTGCTAGAAAGCTCTTTGAAATAGAGAGTTCACGTGAAAGTGTTTCACTGTCCATAGGCTCTTTAGCGGATGATAAAAGTATGAGTGAAAGTATTGCGTATTCACTAGCACGGGTTATTAACATTATTTTAAATCTTTTTATTTTATTGAGAACTACTATTATAGCTAAAAAGTATAAAATATATTTGAGTTAGTGAACAATTTATAGTGATTGTAAAAAATATTAAAGAAAACTTAGATATAATTCCACTTCAACTTCTTCTGCATTGTGCATTTGAGTTAGATTATTATACCCATCAGGAGGCTATTATGGCTTTAGATTCGGCTAAAAAACAAGAAATTGTTGCAAAATACGGACGTAATGAAAATGACACTGGTTCAAGTGAAGTTCAAATTGCATTATTAACTACAAGAATTGCAGAGTTAACAGAACACTTAAAAGTTTTCAAAAAAGATCATGCATCACGTTTAGGTCTACTAAAATTAGTTGGTCAACGTCGTCGTTTAATGAAATACTTAAAAAGAAAGAACAAAGACACTTATATGAAACTTGTTGAAGATCTTGGTATCCGCGACAACATCTAAGTTATAAATATTTCTTACTTGTAAGTCTCAAATATTTGAGACTTACACCTCTTTATAAAAAAATCTCAATTGCTCTTTTTAAATCCTCTTTTGTATCAATGCCAAAACCTGTACTTGCTACTTTTACCATAGCTATATTTTTTTGATGATATATAGCTCGTAGTTGTTCTAACTTTTCTATGTCTTCAATTGGAGCATCTTGGAGTGAGCAAAATTCTTTCAGACTTTTTTTTGAAAATCCATATATTCCAATATGTCCAAAGTAAACAGCTTCTCCACTTTGATTGTGAGGAATTTTTGCCCGTGAAAAATAGATGGCATTGTTTTTTGCATCTAAAACTACTTTAACTAGATTTGGATCTTGTGCTGCATCTGCGTTTATCGAGTTGTAGCAACTTCCCATTATAAACTCTTCATTATTTGATTGAAGATTTTTGAGTTTTTTCATCAGTGATTCTACAACATCAGGTTCTATAAAAGGCTCATCAGCTTGTACATTGATAACAAGTTCATTATCAGGAAGGTTGAGTATTGTGGCACATTCATAGATCCTATCAGTTCCACTTTTATGCGTCGTTGATGTAAGCATAGCTTCAATGCCATACTCGTTACAGACTTCTATAATGCTTTCATCATCAGCAGCGACAACAACCCTGTCTAAATGTTGGATTCTTTTAGCTGTTCTGACGACCATTGGTAAGCCGCCTATATCTGCTAAAACTTTTCGTGGAAAGCGTGTGGATTCTAATCTTGCAGGAATAATAATCATGATATTTTAATAACCTTTTTAATCGTTTTTAGTATAATTGCACTATTATATCAAATCAGCTATAAGAAGGCTACTAACTTATGCTACTTTATCAACCAGAATCTGGCTATTGTTACAATAGTGATTCTATTTTTCTTTATAATTTTATTAATTCGTTTCATCCAAAAGGAAAGGTTTTAGATGTAGGTGCAGGGTGTGGAGTGGTAGGTTTATTAGTGGCTAGAGATAATGCAAAAGTAGAACTTGAAGCAGTTGAAAAGCAAGCTGCGTTTAGACATTATGCTAGAACAAACGCAGCTGTAAATAAAATAGCATATACATTACACGAAGGTGATTTTTTAGAGCTTGAGAGTGAGACAAAATATGACTATATCATTTCAAACCCACCTTTTTATCCTGCTGGAGTACAAAAAAGTGAAAATGAAATGCTATTTTACGCGCGATATAACGTAAATCTTCCTTTGGCAGATTTTTTTAAAAAAGTTTCACAACTTTTAAAGCCAAAGTCGCATTTTATTTTTTGTTACGATCCTACTGCGTTTGGAGAGATTTGCTCAGAGCTCAATAAAGTAAAAATGAAGATTGTAGATGTGCAGTTTGTACATCCTAAGTCTGATAGAGCTGCTTCTCTTGTGATGGTACATGCAAGAAACGGGTCAAAGTCTATGATGAAAGTCTGGTCACCGTTTATCAGTTTTGAAGGGAATGAACTTTCACATAAAGTACAAGAAATATATAAAAAAGCTAATACACAGAGTATAAAATGTCAAATATAATGAAAAAAGAAGGGTATCCATACGCCTTTAATACAGATGCCTGTGCAACTTGTGAAGGTCGTTGCTGTACCGGGGAGAGTGGATACATTTATGTTAGTAAAAATGAAATTTTAGCAATTGCAGAAGTTTTAAAGATGGATGTTAATGAATTCAGAGTAAAATATCTCTTTCAAAAAGGGTATAAATATTCGATAAAAGAAAGGAAATACAATGATTCTTTCGAATGTGTATTTTATGACAGAGAATCAAACGGTTGTAGGATTTATAATGCGAGACCTACTCAGTGTAAAACATTTCCTTTTTGGGATTATTATAAAACACGAGTTGATGAACTAAAAAAAGAGTGTCCAGGGATTATTGATGATTAAAACGTTTTTATTTATATTGATTGCTCTATTTTTTATCTCATGCTCAAGTCAGCCAAAAGTTATAAAACCTTATGAAAAAGCTTTTGAAGGTGAAGATACCTATATAATGTTTGCTCTTCGTGCTGAACAGCTTAAAGACTACAAAGGAGCTTCTGCTCTCTTTGATAAACTGTATGAAAAAGCTCATAAAAAAGAGTATCTTTACCGTTCTTTACAAGATGCTCTTTTAGCTAAACAAAATAGTAAAGTTATTAAAAAAGTTGATGTAATTACTAAAGATTCTTTTGATGATGTAATTTTAATTCGTCTTAAAATTCTTGCATTGATGGAAATGGGAAAATTAGATGAAGCAAAACTGCTTGCTACAACGCTTGCTGCAAAAACACAAAATCCAAATGATTATCTTTTAGCAGGTGATGTATTTATCAAAAAACAAGAGTTAGATTCGGCACTTAAATATCTTGAAAGTGCTTATGCTCAAGATTATAATGAAAAGGTATTAGATAAAATAGCTGTTCTTTTATATGCAAATCTTCATAGAAAAAAAGATGCCATAGCTTACTTAGAAACACACACTCGGGTGCATGGCTGTTCACAGCTTATTTGTAAGCGTTTGATAGGGATTTATAGTAATGAAAACAATATTGACGGTTTACTCTCTGTGTATAAACGCCTGTATGCATTAAAACAAAATGAAGCAATAGCTAAAAAAATTATTCAGATATATGCATATAAACGTGATTATGTACAATTAATTAATTTTTTAGAAGAGAGTAGAGCTGATGATGAGGTTTTGCTTCAGTTATACACATCTGGAAAAAATTACAAAAAAGCTTCAGAACTAGCAAGTAAACTTTATGCTGATACTGGTGATGTGACTTACCTTGGTCAAAGTGCAATTTATGAGTATGAAAGTTATGGTAAAGATATTTCAAACGAGCTACTGCATCAGGTGGTTTCAAAGCTTGAAAATGTAGTGAAAGTGACAGATAATCCACTGTATATGAATTATCTTGGATATATTCTTATTGATCATGACCTTGATGTTGAAAAAGGAATGAAGTATGTTCAACAAGTGCTTCAAGATAATCCAGATTCAGCCTATTATATAGATTCACTTGCTTGGGGTTATTATAAGCTAGGTAAATGCAAAAAGGCTAAAGAGCTCATGGATAAAGTAGTAAAACTTGAAGGTGGGGATAATCCTGAAGTAATGCAACATGTAGAAAAAATTAATCAATGTTTAGAAAAATCTCATAAAAAGTAAAGGTGGCAATATAAAATGATTTTAGATGATATTATAAAAAAGACAAAAGAAGATTTAGTAAAACGAGAAAAAGAATTTTCATTAGATTGGCTCGGTCGTTCATTAGCCTATAATGCAAGACAGCCTCGCGATGTTATACCGTATCTAAAAGCGACAGAAGAAGATCCTTATAGAATTATCTCAGAAGTAAAAAAAGCTTCGCCATCAAAAGGTGTAATCCGTGAGGATTTTGATCCTCTTGCTATTGCTCAAGCATACGAACGTGGAGGAGCAAGTGCTATTTCTGTTTTAACAGAACCACATTTTTTTCAGGGTTCACTAGATTATCTTGCAGGCATTAGGAGATATGTGGGGATTCCACTTTTGAGAAAAGATTTTATTATCTCAAAATATCAAATTTTGGAAGCTTTAGTACATGGTGCAGACTTTATTCTTCTCATTGCAGCAGCACTGAGTAAGTCTGAGTTAAAAGAGTTGTTAAATTACACTCGTCATTTAGGCATGGAAGCGCTCGTTGAAGTACATGATAAAAAAGACTTGATAAAAGCTATCTATGCAGGAAGTGATATTATCGGCATAAATCATCGTAATTTACAAACGTTTGAAATGAATATGAATCTTGCGTATGAATTGATTCCTTTGATACCAAATGGTAAGATTATCGTAGCTGAGAGTGGTATCTATGAACATGGACAGCTTGAAGATTTAAGTAAAGCTGGAGTAGATGCATTTTTGGTTGGAGAATCATTAATGCGACAAGATAATGAAGAAGAAGCCTTAAAAAAACTAAAATTTGGAGAAAAATAAAATGATAAAAACAATAACAGCAACACTTCTTGTATTGAGTTTGTTTATGACTGGCTGTACCCAAGAGACACAAAATAAGATAGGACGTTCAATACAAAACTGGACAGGGACAAATGGTGTACTTGATATCTATATGGGAGGAAAACTCACTAAAAGATTTATCAAGATTGACAAACTGACTACGGCAACAAGTACAGAGGGAAGTATCTCAAGAAATTATCGTTATGGCTATGGTTATCTTGATATAAATGAAAATTATATTGTAGATAAAGGTGAGAAAAAACTTTATTTTGAAATTAGTAATTTTTCAACTCCATATATCTTTTATGAAAATCCAAAGAACTAAACTGTGAATACTATAGAGCTTTTTAAGTATTTTATTAATTCTAAAAGTGAAACGCCAGATGATGGTGGGATTTTAACCTTTATAGAAGATTATTTAAGTGATTTTACTGCGATAAGAGTGGATGTTGAAGATGTTAAAAACCTTTTTATTTATAAAAAATTTGGAGAGGGTGAGCATCTCTGTTTTGCTGGGCATGTAGATGTAGTACCTGCTGGAAAAAACTGGGATACTAATCCTTATGAAGCAATAGAAAAAGATGGCTTTATTTATGGACGTGGTGCTCAGGATATGAAAAGTGGTGTAGCTGCGTTTACTCAGGCTGTCAAAGAGGCAAAAGAATTTAGAGGGACACTCTCTTTACTTTTAACTTCAGATGAAGAGGGTGAAGCGACAAATGGCACGATAAAAGTGTTGGAATATTTGAAAGAACACAATATGCTTCCAGATGCTTGTGTTGTAGCTGAACCAACATGTGAAAAAACATTTGGTGATACTATCAAAGTTGGACGCCGTGGCTCTATAAATGGTTACCTCACATTAAAAGGTAAGCAAGGTCATGCAGCATATCCAGAAAAAGCGATAAACCCTATCCATCAGATATCAAAAGTTTTAGGTGATATGGCGGGGATTGATTTAGATAGTGGTGATGAATTTTTTGCTCCTTCAAAATTTGTTGTAACCGATATCCGTTCGGGGATGCAGGTGACTAATGTAACACCAAATGAACTTCAGATGATGTTTAATGTACGAAACAATACAAAAACAACACAAAAAGAGGTTCGTGAATTTGTTGAAAAACATTTACATGGACTTGATTATGAGCTGCGTTTGACACAGGGTTCTTACCCGTTTAAGACAGATACAAATACAAAGGTAGTGAAAAAAATTGATACTGCGATTGAATTTGTAACAGATGTACGACCAGAACACTCTACTGCAGGAGGAACAAGTGATGCCCGTTTTATAGCTGCGTTTGGCATTGCTGTCATTGAATTTGGGGTGAAAAATGACACAATTCATTCTGTAAATGAAAGAACAAGTAAAGCAGAAGTGCAAGGGCTTTATAATGTTTTTGCAAGATTGATAGCTATTTGGGATAAATAGTGAAAAATCTTTTTTTTGTATTGCTTTTTTTTACAGTTTCCCTTTTTTCAGGAGAAATAACTTACTCAGATACTTATGTAGAAGCCTTGAAAAAGGCTAAAAAAGAGCATAAACTTGTTTATATAATAATAGTGTCCGATAACTGTAAATGGTGTAAAAAATTTGAAAAAACCACACTACAAGAAAAAGAAATTAAAGAGAGAGTTAATAAAGAATTTGTTACAGTTTTACTCTCAAGAGATAAGACTACTATACCTCCAATTTTTAAAACTACATCATCAGTACCAAGGCATTATTTTGTAGATACTGATGGGAATGTACTTTATTGGGCTATAGGATATAGAGATAAAGAACTTATAAATGCATTTATGGATAATGCACAGTTGAAATTAAAACAATTACAGGAGTATAAATGAAACCAGTAC
Organism: Sulfurimonas sp.; assembly: GCF_026988655.1. Lineage (GTDB taxonomy): Bacteria > Campylobacterota > Campylobacteria > Campylobacterales > Sulfurimonadaceae > Sulfurimonas. Next base: position 22,135 of record NZ_JALSKT010000011.1, read on the forward strand.
AAACATCAAAAGCACCATCGGCTATAGGGCCATATTCACAAGCGGTAGTAGCAAATGGACTAGTATATACATCAGGTCAAATAGCGCTTGCTCCAGATGGATCAGACGAACTGCTTAAGGCACCTGTAGGTACACAAACTTTAAGAGTTTTAGAAAATCTTAAAGCAGTGTTAGAAGAGGCAGGTAGTTCTTTAAATGATGTTATCAAGACAACAATATATCTTGCAGATATGGATGACTTCTCAACTGTTAATAAGGTTTATGAATTAGAGTTTGGTGGACACAAACCGGCACGTTCAACCGTTGCAGTAAAAACATTACCAAAAAATGCACTTGTAGAAATTGATGCTGTCGCTTTGGTGGCAAACTACTCTTTTTAAACTTTCTTTCTTT
>NZ_JALSKT010000012.1 GCF_026988655.1 Sulfurimonas sp.
TGAAAAAGAATAATATTGCTGTTCTACAGGGACTTAAAAGTGCTTTAGATGGAAAAGCTTACACTCCTGTTGGGGTTGGGTGCTGAATGGTTACTAAACTTTCTTTATTGCATAATTTGGGTTGAACTAAGTTCACAGTCTCAAGGTTTTGTTAGATGGAGCTATAAAACTCTCCCTATTTTCTTGGTAATACTCTCGAAACTTCTTTGCCTTACCACCCTGCCCACTACTTGCAAAGCCATGTATATAAATAATCATCTTCTTTGTATCTCCATCATATTTTGCATCTCTACTCTCCCTATTTCATAGGCTTTGTCTATATCGGCAAAAGAAAATATTTTACACTCTAGTAGTTCTGTATTGCAGAGATAAATGTCACAAAGTTCCTTTTTTACACTGTAGTGACTCTGCCATGCTATGTGAATATTGCTTCTTAGCCATCCCAAAATAGTTGTGGGTATTTTACTGCGTTTAGGATGAAGGTTTATACCTATGATTGGAAATTTATATTTTTTAAGTCTCTCCACAGGAAAATTATCCACCAAACCACCATCTACAAGGACTTTTCCATTTAATCTTACAGGATTAAAAAGAGGAGCGATAGAACAAGAAGCAAGTACAACCTCTTTTAGGTCATCGCCACTCTCAAAGTAAAGTGGAGATTCATCTTTGACATCACACACTGTTACATGCAGAGGAGTACTAAGGGCTTCAAAACATTCCTTATCTATGAGTTTATCTATTACTGCCGCTTTATGGTTAAGCTGAAAAATATAGCCATATCCTAAACGCAGCTTGAAGACCGAACGAAATTCTCGTGAACGCATAACATCAAAAATATACGCCGCTTTTTTTCCACAAGCCAAAGAAGCTCCTATCAGCGCACCGATACTTGTTCCACTAATAGCTTTTATCTCTATACCCTGCTCTTGCAATACAGAAATAACACCAAGTTGATACGCTCCACGTGCTGCACCACCGGAGAGGCAAAGTGTCACTTCTTTAGGAAATTGATGATTGTTCATAGTCCATCCAATATCTCTACAAACCGTAGTTTCTTGTAAGTATAGTAACACAATATTACAAAACGGTCACAATGCTTAGAAAGTATAAACTTCGCTATACTATACAAAAATATCTAGCCAAAGGAGAGAATATGCAACTTTTAGTGTTTCTTATGCTGTTTGTATTTTATAGTTGTGCTTCTTTAGCAAACGAACATAGTTTTCAAAATGTCTGGAATCAAGTAACTTCTGACCCTCTAAGTACGCTACCGCAAGAAACAGTCTCCTTTTCAAAGTTGTTTTCATGGAGTAAAAATATAATCTTGGACAATGCTAATCGAACCTTGGTAGAGCATGCAGATATTTTAGAGCCATTTGATAAGTTAGCGCATCCAAATGGTATATGCTTTAAAGGTATTTGGGAAATTCACAAAGAGAATCATTATAGTGGATATTTTACAAATCATACAAAAGCATTGATAATTGTACGAGCATCATCCGCCATGTCAAATACTCATCGTGGCGAAATACGTGCATTTGGTTTTGCAGGTAAGATTTTTCCTTCTTTAAATCCTCTTGAGATAAACGAAGAACATACAGCAAACTTTTTTCTTATAGATGATTTGGTGGGACAGATGCCCAACATTACACAGATGTAAGCTTAACAAATGAACCCCCTATGACGATAAGCTCTGCGGTACTCAAGAATTTACTTTATGGATTAAAAATAAGTTCTGCTTTTGCAAAAGCAGATAAAAACCCAGGAATCAGACAACTTTATGAAATTTTTGAATTAGGCGAAAAAAAGAGTGCCCACATCATCACTCCAAAATGGATGAAAATAGAAGCAAAACCCGGACAGACAGTTGAACGCGATGATTTTCGTGATGAGTTAGGCATTGATGGCAAAGAAAAATTAGTTTTCATTGTTTTTGTAGCAAGTATAAAAAACAGTGAAGGCAAAAAAGAGTGGCAACGCATAGGTACTATCACACTCGATGCGTCAGTAGTATCCACTTCTTGTGATCACAGACTGCATTTTCATCATCCAAAATACAGATCGGATTTTTAGAGTTTTATTTAATGAAAAACTTTACTCAATAGTGTGCGTTACAAAATGTAATCCATCTTTCTTCAAAGTAATCAAAACGATAGTCAAGTTTTGTTATGTTCTTTGTCCTAAAAGTAGATATTCATCACTGACCCCTATTTTTCAACCCGTTCCTGGAACTTGTTATGCACCTTAATGCTTAACAGTTCATTTGCCCCTTTTTGAAATTCATAATTTGTCTTAAGAATTGCAGTTTCAAAACCTTTATCTTGTAAAACATCTAAAATCGCCTCTAAATATTCTGACTTTTGATTTTTTAGATCAAGTAGTGGGAAAATTTTAATTTCGCCTTTTGAGATTCTACACATTTCTAATATTGAATCAATATGAAATTGTAAATCAAAATGTTCACTATATAAAAATAGAAAATGTGAACTTAGCACTAAATCAAAACTATCATTAGGAAATGATAGTTTTGGTAACTCTTGATGAATATATCTTTTTTCATTTTTGCCATCTTCAAAATCATTAACAAAATCGCTCATTGCTGTTAACCTAATATCTATAAGTTCATCAACTGATTTAATATTTTTCCAAACAAAATCATTTTGATTTTCTCTGAGTTGTTGGCTTACTATTGATGATGTTTCATCTATTCTTTTTTGTATTTCATCTTTTGTAAATTTGTAGATTGGGTCTATCGAAGTAATATTTCCATTGAGTTGTGTAACTTCAAAATTAAAGCTTGCAGGACCATCTCCACAACCTAGAATTTTTTTAGATTGCAAATCTTCTTTTGACAACAAAAACATTTTTTGATACTCTTCAAGATTCCTTCCCCAAGGTACTACATTTTCTAATTTCACTTTTTATTTCCTTAACACTGTATGCATAACGGCGAAGCTGACACGTTTAGGGCTCAGCTTCGTTTTGTTATGTGCTTAGTCATATCCCTGTTGTCGATGTTTAAAATCAACTATTGCAATAATAAGTTTTTCATCTTCAATCAAATAAAATAGTCTATAATTACCAACTCTATACCTATAATAGCCTTCTAGCTTACCTTTAAGCTTTTTTATATTTGTTCCGTAATGAGGATTTTCTCGTAATTGAGGATACACAAAATTTTCTATTTTTGTATAAAGCTTTTTATCTATTGTCGTCTTTAATTTTAAAAATGTCTTAGTTTCTGCAATTTGATATTTACACAATTGTGTAATCACCATTTTTCAGATCATCTAAACCATTCATGAGGTTTGTTACTAGTTCTTTATCATTCATAATCTCTTGCATTTCATCATTATCTACAAACTGCGAAGATGTTAAATACTGCATTGTCGCAAACTCAATAAAGTTTGAAAGATTTCTCTTTTGACCTTCCGCTGCAAGCTTAATCATATTGTAAATTGAATCATCTACTCTCATCGTTACAGTTTTCATAACAACTCCTTTGAATATTTATATTTACTATTATATTCAATTTTATTCACAATGTCAATATATTTGTGGTACACATAACGGGGGCGCGGGTGAGTGACTGCCATCATTGAAAATTGTATTTTCTGTGATGGTTGTTCGCTCCTCCCGCTTGTTGTCTGATGCTAGGCATCAGACAACAAGCGGGTGTTCAACCCGCGCCCCCGTTAGGTGTTTGCAACTAAAACAAACTTTCTTGTCTATATTTTGATTGATTTAAACTGTTTTCTATCCATGAAATAAATTCATTTTTAAATTTAATACCTTTTGTTTTACCTCTATATTTATCAATA
>NZ_JALSKT010000013.1 GCF_026988655.1 Sulfurimonas sp.
TATAAAGAAGCACCGAAGGGAAAATTTAAATTTGTATCAGGCCGACATGCCTTGCAAACGCAGAACTCCACTGCAAATAACATTATGCTCTTAGATATGATGAGAGAAAATTATCTCTGGATAAATAAAGAACAGGCTGAGGAGAAAGGAATAGGACATGGTGACTTAGTTGAAGTGACAAGTTCAATTGGAACAATACATATAAAAGCATACCCCACTATTAAAATCATTAAGGATGTGGTCTTTTATGTTCATGGGTTTGGACAAGAGTCTACAGGACTTACTTTTGGCTATCGAAATGGTGCAAGTGACAATATGATAATAGAAGATACAACAGAGGCTGTTTTTGGCTCAGCAGCCATGCATGAAACGCTTGTTGACATTAGGAGAGTAGAAGTATGAATTATGCAATGTCTTTAGATTACCAAAGTTGTATAGACTGTAAGGCCTGTGAAGTTGCCTGTAAAGAAGAAAATGGTGTACAATTGGGTGCAGATAAACAACGTATATGGATTACACAGGTGGAAACAAGTATATTTGGGCAACCATCTGTTTCACTTCATCCATCACAGTGTAACCACTGTTTGGATGCGCCTTGTGTTGGTGTTTGTCCAACAGGTTCAAGCTATTTTGGATTAGGTGGAATAGTCATGACGGATAAGGACTTATGTATTTTATGTAAGGGATGTATGGAGGCTTGTCCTTATAATGCACGTTTTGTTGATGATACACATGTAGCTGTAGATAAGTGTAATTTCTGTTATGACACAAGACTCGTCAATGGCGAGATGACTACAGCTTGTCAAGCAACATGCCCTACAAAAGTAAGAGTTTTTGGGGATATAGATGATGAAGAATCTGACTTGATTCAAATGCTTAAAAAAAGAAAGTTTTATGTGCTTAAAGAGGATGAGGGAACTGTACCGAAGCTTTTTTATCTATTACCAGAACATGATGACTATTTTACGATAAACTCTGTAGCTAAAGATACAAAGATATATACTTGGGAGACATATCGGCCTATTATAGAAAAAGCAAAAGCAAAAAGGAAAGCACAGTGGAAGGCAACAGCAAAATAAATTTAAGAAAAAATGGTCTGAACTTAAAACTATTATTGACAGATAGGGTTATGCTTATCTCGTACTTCTTTTTGGCAATAGCTGCGTTTGGTTTAGTTGAGATGATTTATGAAAGGTATTTTTTACTCTCAGCAACAGCTTTAGATGCAGGGCTACACCCTGCAAGCACGGAGATGGCAGCGGCCATGAAAGAAGCTGTTTTTGGTTCAGGTGGTGAAGTTAAACGGGAATCCCCATGGTCTTTGTATATTGTAAATTATATGTATATGATCTATGTTGGTTCAGGTATTATATTTTTAGTAGCTGTTGCAGAGCTGTTTGAAGTAGAAATCATTCTTAAGCCTGCTGCCGGCTTTTTAACGCTTGGTCTCTCTATGGTTCTTGCAGGTCTTTTCACTATTATGGCAGATTTAAATGTTCTAAACCTACATTGGATGGTTTTATCTCCCCAGTACAATTCTGGAATGTGGCTTATGCTACCACTTTACATGGTTATAATACCTTTGGCTATTTTAGAAGTGTATTTGATAGTAAATCATCAAAAAAAGTGGATTAAAAAAGTTGCTTTTTTAATTGTTATTGTAGCTCTTTTAGTTGAGTTTGTAGAATTTTATATTCAAGCAAAATTATTTAATATGAATTCAGCACGACATTTATGGACTAGCTATCCTTTGCTTCCCTTATATTTTATGATATCCTCATTTGCAGCTTCCATTGCTATTATGGGTCTCTATTCATATATTGTTTGCAAAAATATTATTCTTATGTATACTTTGGAGAGAATAGCATTTGCTTTTGTTGTGGCACTTGGTAGTTACGAAGTTGTTTCTTATTTATTTATAGATAAAAAATGGGCACAAATCATTCTATTTGGAAGTTTCAAATACTATTTTTACCTTTATATCCTTTTGGCTGCTATTATTCCTGCTGTACTTTTGTTTAAACATTATATGCATAATTATTTCAAGTTGATTGCATCACTTTCAATTATTGCTGGAACTTATTTAGGAAAGGCAATTTTTGTATATGGAGGAAATGCTTACCCCATGAGTGATAGATTTGGAGTAGGGTTTGAAAAATATGGAGAGTATAAAGAGGTAAAAGATATTATATTCTTTATGCCTCCTTTAAGTGAGATTGCTATTGTAATAGGTTCTGTAGGTGTGATTCTATTTGTTTATAGAAGTGCTGATCTTTTATTTGGCATTACTGCAATGCAGAAAATTGATTTGAAGTAGTACAAAAAATAGATAAGAAACTATATGTTTTAGTTTAAATTTACATAAGATAGTATACACTATAAAGAATAGCTAAAATAAATTTTCAAGGAAATAATATATGTGTGCAGATTGCGGATGTAGTATAACAGGAACAACTTTAGGAGATGGGCATAGCCATCATCATAAACATGAACATTCAGAGGAAGATTCACATTCTCATGAACATCAAGCAGCTCACGAGACACTGCACCATAACCCTCAATTAAATGATAAAAAAACCATAAGTATTATTACAAAAATACTTGATAAAAATAATCATGAGGCTGGACATAATCGTGCCCATTTTGATAAAAATAATGTTTTAAGTATCAACTTAATGAGTTCTCCAGGAAGTGGAAAAACGACATTGCTTGAACAGATGGCAGAACTAGCGAATTTTAAATTTGGCGTTATAGAGGGAGACTTAGAGACTTCTCGTGATGCAGATAGAATAAAGGCAAAAGGAATTCCTGCTTATCAGATTCAAACAGGGTCAGCATGTCATCTTGATGCTTTTATGGTTCACGAAGGGCTCCACGATATGCCACTTGATGAGATTGATGTATGTTTTATAGAGAATGTTGGAAACCTTGTTTGTCCCGCTTCTTATGATGTAGGTAGTCATTTAAATATTGTTCTTGTTTCTGTTCCAGAAGGAAGTGATAAGATTGAGAAATACCCAGTAATGTTTCGTCAAGCAGACTTGATTCTTATAACGAAGATGGATTTAATAGAATACTTCGATTATGATATTGAACATGAAAAAAAAGAGGCTCGTAAGATTAAGCCAGGTGTAGATATTTTAGAAGTAAATAGTAAAGATAAAGAGTCTATTCAAAGAGTAATCGACTGGATAGAATTTAAAAGAAAGATGAGGGACTAATATGTGTTTATCAATTCCAAGTAAAGTAGTAAGTATAGACGTGGAGCGTAATGTTGCAAAAGTTGACACGATGGGAGTTACTCGTGAGGCTGGTCTTGAACTTATGGAAGAGGGGGATGTAAAAGTTGGTGATTATGTTTTGCTCCATATAGGGTTTATTATGAACAAGATAGACGAAGATGATGCTCTAGAGTCACTGAAAGTTTATAATGAAATACTAGAAAAACTTGATGAAGAGGAACGAAGGCAGATGGTCATCAATGATGACAATTGTGAAAATAGAGGTCAGTAGATGAGTGAACTACAACTGAAAGATCTTTATGATGGATTTCGTGATCCTGAAGTAATAAGTGGGTTTGCAAAGCTTATCGAGCAAGAGGCGAAAAAACTCAAAAAACCGATAAATATTATGGAGGTGTGTGGAGGTCATACGCACTCTATTATGAAATTTGGTTTGCCTCAATTACTTCCGAAAAATATCAACTTTATTCATGGTCCGGGATGTCCTGTCTGTATTATGCCAAAGGAGAGAATTGATCATGCTTATGCACTGGCAGAACAAGAGGATGTCATACTTTTAACGCTTGGCGATATGATAAAAGTTCCTGGAAGTAGAGGGAGCTTACAAGATGCTCGTGCAAAGGGTGCTGATGTGAGATTTTTATACTCTCCCCTTGATGCTCTGAAGATCGCTGAAGAAAATCCAGCAAAAAAGATAATTTTTTTCGCCATTGGTTTTGAGACAACGACCCCAATGACAACTGCACTTATAGATATCGTTCTTAAACGCAGTATTAAAAATATTTTCTTTCATATTAATCATGTAACAGTGCCTGAGGTGATGGTGGAGCTCATCGACTCTCGTGATGAGCATGTAGATAGTTACAACAATAGAATAGATGCCTTTTTAGGACCCTCTCATGTAAGTGTAATCACTGGGAGTAAAATATATGAAGAGTTCCCACGTAAGTATAACAGACCTGTTGTAGTAGCTGGATTTGAGCCAGTAGATGTGATGGAAGCAATACTTATGATAGTGAAACAATTTAATGAAGAGAGATGTGAACTTGAGATAGAGTATAAACGCTTAGTGACACACGATGGAAATATAAAGGCACAAAAACTTATAGAAAAGTATTTTGAAAAAGCATCTCTGTTTAAGTGGCGTGGACTAGGAAATGTTCCAAAAAGTGGCTATAGACTTAAGAGTGAATATTCAGCTATAGATGCAGAAAAAATTTATGCTGATATTCTTCCTAAGGATGAGATAGAAGATCATAAGCTTTGTATATGTGGTGATATTCTTAGAGGTATGGCTAAACCGCAAGAGTGTACTATATTTGGAACTGCTTGTAAGCCTAGTACACCTTTAGGAAGTTGTATGGTAAGTAGCGAAGGTGCTTGTGCTGCTTATTATAAATATGGAAATTTAATATGAATAAAACTGTAACCTTAGCCATGGGAAATGGCGGTGAAGAAAACAATGAACTTATCTCTAAAGTTTTTTACAAGGCTTTTAAAAATGAGATATTAGAAAAAAGTGAAGATGCTGCTGTTATTCACGGAGGTGAGCTAGCATTTAGTACCGATAGCTTTACTGTAAGTCCCCTTTTTTTTCCGGGAGCAGACATCGGTAAACTAGCAATTTGTGGTACCTGTAACGATTTAGCTATGATGGGTGCAAAGCCAAAGTACCTTACTTGTAGTGTTATTATAGAAGAGGGTTTTTCTGTACGCGAATTAGAAAAAATTGTTCGTTCTATGAAGATAGAGTTAGAAAACAATGGTGCCATTATTGTGAGTGGTGATACAAAGGTTGTTCCTCGTGGAAGTGTTGATAAGATTTTTATAAATACTACCGGAATTGGTGAAATAAAGAAAAAAGGTATAAGTTCTAATCTTATCTCAGAAGATGATGTCATCATAGTAAGCCGTGATATAGGATGTCATGGTGCGACAATATTTGCAGCGCGAGAGAGCATAGAGTTGAGTACAAAGCTGGAGAGTGATTGTGCCTCTTTAACGCATCAAGTTCAAGCACTTATAGAAGCAAATGTAAAAATAACAGCACTTAGGGATGCTACACGTGGTGGTGTAAGTGCTGTTCTCAATGAGTGGGCAACACAATCAAATATATGTATAGAAGTGGATGAAGAGTCGATTCCTGTTTCAGAAGAAGTATATGGGATTTGTGAAATTTTAGGCTTTGAAGCAGTCAATCTTGCGAATGAAGGTACCTTTGTTCTAGCCATCAAAAAAGAGGATGCACAGAAGGCACTTGAGGTATTGCATGGCTTTGAGAACTCTGCAAACGCAGTAGAGATTGCAACTGTGAGTGATCAGTATCCAAAAAAAGTGATTTTAAAAAGTTCTTATGGAACAAAACGGTTTTTAGATGCACCTACTGGCGAACTCCTACCCCGTATCTGTTAAAACTCTATGAAAATCGCTCTTATAGTCAGCTCCTTTAACTCACTTACTCAAGTACTCTACACAAGGATGCTTGATAGGGGTCACACACTTTGTGTAGTATTTGCCATAGAAGATAGGCAAATTCTTCAAGAAATAGCGACGTTTACTCCTGAAATTATACTCTGCCCCTATCTGCACTTTTTTTTAAAGAGTGAGATTTATGAGAACTATCCGACCTTTATTTTTCACCCTGGCCCCAAAGGCGATAGAGGGGCTTACTCTTTAGAGAATGCACTGCAACATCAAGAGTGGGGAGTGAGTATTTTAGAGGCGAGTGCACTTTATGATGGAGGGGATATTTATATTGAGAGAAGCTTTAAAGTGAGAGATACATATAAAGCTTCTCTTTATAGAGATGAGGTAAAAGAGGCATATTTAAGTGGGATAGATGAATTTTTAATTAATTATGGAAGTGCTTTTAAAATACCACAAAGTCTTCGACCTCTGCATAAAAAACCACTTATCAAGATTAATTGGAACAATGAAAGTTCTTTAGAAATTATCCATAAGATAAATCTTCTCGATAGTTATCCAGGTGTAGAAGATGAGATAATGGGTGTAGAGTGCCATCTTTTTGGGGCATGGCTAGAGGAAAAGCTAGCAGGAAAACCAAAAGAGATAGTAGCAAAACGCGATGGGGCAATATGCTTAGGAACAATAGATGGTGCTATCTGGATAAGCCACTTAAAAGCAAAAAACAGCTTTAAGCTTCCGGCTACTTATGTTTTAAAAGAGAAGTTAAGCGGAGTCAAAGAGAGTAGGCTTCCTCTGCTTTTTGACAAAAGCTACGCTACATTTTATGAGATAAGTGTAGAGAAGAGAGAAAATGTAGCCTATCTCTGTTTTAACTTTCATAATGGTGCTATGAGTGCGCAGCAGTGCATACGGCTAAAATATGCCATAGAGTATCTTAAAGAGGAGTGTGAGGTTTTAGTCCTTGTTGGAGGTCTTGACTTTTTTAGTAATGGTATCCATCTTAACATCTTAGAAGACTCAAAAAAGAATGGTGAAGATGGCTGGAGCAACATAAACGCTATGAATGATTTAATAGGCTCTATTTTAGAAGCTGATGAGATAATCACTGTAGCTTCTTTAGCAAAAAATGCAGGAGCGGGTGGTCTCTTTTTAGCCCTTGCTTGTGACAGAGTAGTAGCACATGAGAGTGTAACACTTAACCCTCACTACAAAACTATAGGTCTGAGTGGGAGTGAGTACCACACGTATACATTGCCAAAAAGAGTTGGAGAGAGCGTAGCAGAGGAATTGCTTAATACAATGCTTCCTTTATCTTCACAAAGAGCCTTGAAACTCGGAATGGTCGATAGAGTTTTTCAAAAAGAGAGCTACTACGAGAAACTCCATAGCTTTGCAAAAGAGAGTTACTCTCAAGAGAAGATCTGGGAAAAACAGGATATTCTTGAGCTTGAGAGAGAGAAGATGCAGTTATGCAAAAAGAGAGAGATAGAGAGGATGTACCTTGAGTTTTGGGAGCCTGCGAGTGAATTTCACACTTTACGAAAAAATTTTGTTTATAAAAATTGCCCTACAAAAACACCCCAACATTTAAAAGAAGGAAAAAAATATGCATGAATATAGTATTGTTCAAGCTCTACTAGAACAGATAGAAAATACAGCAAAAGAGAATGATGCGACGAAGGTTACAAAAATCATTACAAAAATAGGTGTAATGAGTGGTATAGAGATTCATCTTCTTGAGGTGGCGTTTAATACATTTAAAGAGAGAACTATTTGCGATGGAGCAGAATTTATTATAAATGTACAGCCCATAACAATAGAGTGTCATAGTTGCGGGGAGATAAGCGAACTTGAAAAGATAGAATACTGTTGTCAAAAATGTCAATCGGTAGATATAAAAGTAATTGATGGGGAAGATATGTACCTCATGAGTTTAGAGATGGAATAAAGGAGAAAATATGCACGAGTATTGGGAAGGTTACATGAAACCCTTGGAGGGTAATAAAGCAATGATAGCATTTAATGCAGGGGTATCTGACTATGTGCCAGATGAAGAATATCCGTATATGGCATTTATGAAGGTGAAGCTGAATACTCCTAAAGAGGATGGACTAGTTGATGAAGAAGAGTCCGACGACATAGGTTTTATAGAAGACAGACTAGAGATGGAGTCTCTTCGCTATAAGGCAGGACAGTATATTGGTCGGATTATTACAAAAGGCGAAGTCAATTTTATCTACTATCTCAAACTTGATTTTGAATGGAAAAATATTGTTGATGATACTATGGCTTATTTTAAAAATTATAAATTTGAGTTCGGTTCAAAGATGGATATGGAGTGGGAGATTTATACGAAACTTCTTTTTCCAACATTAAGAGAATGGCAACTTATTACAAATCGACATGCTTGCGCACAACTTCAAGAAGAAGGAGATACTTTACAAGCAAAAAGAGCGATAGAACATACTATCTATTTTAATACAAGTGAAGATAAAGAGTCTTTTAAAAAACTGATGGAAGTTGAAGGATTTAAAACTTTAAAAGAGATTGAACTTACTGACAAATTGGTAAAATTTGGATTAAAGTTTTATAGAGTAGACGCACCAGATTATTACAACATAGATGCGATTACAATGAAAATCATAGACATGAGTGAAAAATCTCAGGGACAATACGATGGATGGGAAACGAGTTTAGTTAAATAACATATGCCTCGGATTTTTATACGCAATGAAACATATTGCGTATAAAAATATTGTATTAATGTTCTTGTGAAACAGTGGAAACACTCAATAGAGTATCGAGAAATTTATATGCAGCTAAAACAACTCCTAAAGATCCAATAACTACAAGTACTTCTGAAAAATGAGGTAAAAAGAATAAAAACTCTTTGACCACTTCATATTCAGAATATTTTTCAAATCCTGTACCAAAACGGTTACTCATAGGATAGGCATTCCCACCATAAACAAAAATATAACGTCCAATATAAGTACCAATAACAGCAAAAAATGCTCCTGAAATAATAAATATTTTATGGGTATGGCTTTTAAAATTCAATAAAAAAGGCAAACCAACAGCAAACACTAAATAGATATAAAAATAATATTTAAACTCACCAAAGAGGATAATGGCACCCCATTTTTTATCAATAAAAAGATAAGCTACTGCTTCATACATTGCCAACAAAGCAATACAATAAAGGAGAGAAATACGCAAAAAATTCACAAGTTTCATAAATTCTTCTTGTAATTTCTCTTTATATACAATAAAAGTATAGAGTAACATAACGGCAATACCAGCAACAAATGCAGAAACAATAAAATAGAGTGTCAAGAGTGGATAAGTTGTCCAAAGATGCCGTGCTGTATTCATATCAAAAAGTTTGGCTTGAATATAGTACTCAACAAGGTCAATCACAATACTTATAAGTAAAATAATCCATGCAATTTTTTTTACTAATGTTTTATTTTTTGTCAGTAAAAGATAAATTTCAAAACAGACAAAAGGAATATAGATGGCATACAATGGTAACATAAGCCACATTCCTGCTGTAATATTTGGGGTGAGAAACATCGATAACATATGTAAAATATTTAAATCTACAGCAATAGTAAAAAGCCCTCCAAAAACCATACTAAGACCAAAAGTCATGAAGCCTGCTGCCGTTTTTTTAATGATTTGGACATTAAACAGTTCTGCAAGGGCTACAAAAAATATTATAGCACTTCCTGTATAAATCATATACATATAATTAACGATATAAAGTGTCCATGGTGCTTCCCTTTTGACTTCTCCTCCATCACCAAATATTGCTTCTTTCATAGCCATAGCAACTTCTCTACTTCCAGGATTCAAACCTGCATCCCGTGCATTCGCTGTTAAAGAGAAGTATCGTTCATCAAAAACTTCATACACACCATAAAATCCAAGAATCAAGAAAAGATAAGCAAGCAACATAGTCTTGTTAAAAAACAGCTCCTTAAGTGAAGTTTTATTGATTTCTAAACCTGCAATTATAAACTTGTCCATTGTTTACTCCTTTTTGCTTTTGCCATATCAATAAGAGGTTTGAATGTCTCCCAAGTATGAATTGTTGTTTCATGCCCTATAGAGTTTTGAGCAAAATGATCATCATGCTCTGGAAAGAGATAGAAAAGTTTTGGAACTGTTCCTTCATTTTCTTTTAATACAAAAAACTTGCGTGATTTGAGTAGTTGTACTAACTCACCTTCTTCATCATCAAGATCGCCAAATAAGCGAACCTTCGTAGGACAAGTTGCCTGACATGCTGTTGTTGCTTTTCCTTGTGATATTCTTGTATCAAAACAGAATGTACACTTATCAACTGCAGCTACTTTATCATCAACAAAACGAGCATCATATGGACATGCTTCCATGCATCCCTTACATAAAATACATTTCTCTTGATCTACTAATACTAAACCACCATCTGCAAAATGGCTTGCATTTGTGGGGCATACATCTACACATGGAGCATCAACACAGTGATTACATTGAGAAGGATAAAGACTTAAGATTGGTCGACCGAAAATACTGTTTTCTGTAACGCCAACCCAGATTCTCTGCTTATCAGCACCCAGCTGTACTCCATTTTCTTCTTTACATGCAATTTCACATGCTTTACAGTTTATACAATTTTGATAATCTAATGCCATTGCAAAATTCATTTTACACTCTCCTTATATCGACAATTGTCTCATGCATTACTGCACTTCCAAATACTGGCTCTATAGTATCTTCAATAATCATATTATCGCTTGCTCCATTTCTGTAACCGAAAGTAAGTCCTGTACTCTCAGCTCCAAAGCCATGTACATAAAAAACGACTCCAGGAATTATTTTTATAGTTGGATAAGCCTTAATTTGTATTTTACCAACACTACTTTCTACTTCAACAAGGTCACCAAAAGATATTCCTTTCTCTTTTGCTTCCTTATCATTTATCCAGAGATAATTTTCTCGCATTAAGTCTAAGAGCATAACATTATTTTGTGTAGAGTTTTGTGTAAATTGTGCATGTCTACCTGTGACAAATTTAAATTTACCTTTTGGTGTTGGTACGAGATATTTATCGTGCCATGTTGGCATTGAATCTAATCCTTTTCTTTTCATAAAACCAAGTACACACTCTACTTTTCCAGATTGAGTTTTAAACTTTTTCTTCAAAGCTGCTATCTCTTTCTCGCTTATACAACTGTCAATTGGCATATCTTTAATTGTTGAACCTTTTTTTACAGTATAGTATTTTTTATCTTCTGGGTAATATTCATATTCATTTTCTGAAATTTGTTTAAAATATTTTTCCATCTCTGGATAATAAACGCCTTTTTCTTTAAGTGAGTGATAAGCTTTTTCGCCATGCACACTCACTACTAAATGTTCATTAATTTCTTCTTGAGATTTGTTAAAAGCATCTGTTAAGTCAAATCCATCCTCAAAATAGACTGCTTCTTCTCCTCTTTCTTCAATTTCATCTTGAACATCTTCATCATATTTCTTTGTGATTTCAAAAAGAGGCTTAGAAATTTTTTCTGTTAATCCCTTCATAATTTCCATTACAGGTTTTGTCTCATACATAGGGTCGATAACTTTATTTCTCAGAACAATTGAAGGTTGCGTCCCTCCAAATGATTTTACAGGATCTTCCCTCTCTAGATAGGTACACTCAGGTAAAACAACATCTGACATCATAACAGTATCGCTAGGCATAGTGTCTATAGTGACAACCAAATCCATTTTTTCTAGCATCTTTTTAGTTTTTGCAACATTGGGTACACTAAGCATTGGATTTTGTTTATAAACAAACATACCTCGAATAGGGTATGGAGTTCTATCCTCTACTATCATGTTCCTAAAGCCTATCCAAGTACCACTGAGTCCGACTATAGCTGCTTCTTTTGTGTCTATTCTTGAGAGAGAATTGGCGTACATAGGTGCATTGATTGTATGACTTCCTAGAGGAACTTTTGCTCCAAAAATAATACCGCCTTTTGTATCTATACCCCCACCTAAGGCACTAAAAATTGCTTGTGCTCTTCGTAATTGAAAATCGTGTTTACTCCAAGCTGTTCTTCGCCCTTGATAGTAGATAGAACGTGGTGCTGATTCCATAAATTCTCGTGCTACTTTTCGAATCATTGAAGCACGGATACCTGTTATCTTTTCAGCCCACTCAGGCGTATAGTTGCTTTCTAGAATATGCTTTCTGTATTCTTCAAAAGAATTCATATTAGTTTTGACAAACTCTTTATTGTAGAGTACTTCATCTAGGACAACGTAGGTAAGTGCTAATACAAAAGCTAAATCTGTTCCTGGTTGTATAGAAAGCCATTCATCAGCTTGAGCTGCTGTATTTGTAAAGCGTGGATCAAGGACAATAAGTTTTGCACCTCTTCCTCGTGTTCTTTTAAAAAGGTCCATCGTATCTGGTGTTAAAATAGCCTCAGCTCTATTTGCCCCAGCCATAATGACATAAGAGGCATTTTCCAAATCTGCTTGTCCATATCCTCCAATAGTTAGCGAGTACCCAGAGAGTGTTGTTTGCAAGCAGATAGACGCATGGTTGACAAAGTTTGTGGAGCCAAACTTATCTGCCATAAAACTTTTATAAGTATGTTCTGCCATACCTTCACCCGAACAGTACCCTATGGTAGAACGATTATCTTCTTCCTCTTCTAAAATTGTTTTTAGTCCTTTAAACTTATCTGTTCCATTTAAGATAGCTTCATATGCCTCATCCCATGTTGCACGCTTAAATTTTCCTTCCCCTTTTTCCCCAATTCTAATAAGTGGATACTTTAATCTATCAGGATCATAAAGAGCATGAACTCCTGCCACACCTCTAGGACAGAGCATATTTTTAGATTTTGGAAAATGAGGATTTGGGTCTAATTTTGTAACGATACCATTTTCAACTCTAGCAAATGCTGCACATTTATTTACGCACATTTCACATAGTGTTGGTACTTCTTTAAAAGTGTATTCTTTTTTTATATCTGTTTTTGTTGATGCGAGTAAGTTGTTTGAAGCAAGTGTAGCTCCACCAAGAATACTCAGAGCAACACTACCTTGAAGAAATTTTCTTCTTGAAATTTCTACTTCCATTATATTTTCCTTTTTTTATTATTTTAAATAATACAAATTATTATTATAATAAATATGATTACTTAAAAAGTTTACTACATATAATCTTAAAGGTTTCTTTTATAAAAAAAGTATTTGGAAGAACTTTGATGAAGAGAAAATGTATTGTTCATATCACAAAAGAAACTCTTTTGTGATATGTTTGGGATTAATATCTATATCTAAAATAAACGCGAATATCTTGTGCAGTTTTTACGGCATTCATCCCAATTGCTTGAGGACTGTCAATCTCATAAGGTGTACCATAATCGCCAAAGAATCCATTTGAACCTGTGAAGTCATAATCTAAATAAGTATAACGTACTTGCATAGAAAAAATATCTTTACTACCTTTTTTTACTAAAGGCTGTGTCCAATATGCTTCATATGCTGAACCACGAACAGCAATTTTTGAACCAATCATTGTATCTTCACCATATGTAAATGGTCTCCAGTATTTACTACCATGGTTATACTCAAGCCCAAAATGTCCACCCGTATAGTTTGGCATTTGTGTACCTATCCAGTAAGATGTACCTGTTTTGCTATCGGTAGAACCCATCATTGCTTCGCCATCATCGGGATGAGAAATAGATGTTGCAAAAGAAGCAAAAACTATAGTATCATCGAGAAAATCATTAATTTCATCACCGATACCATTGACCATAAAAGAGATAGCAGCACCATCTTCATCGCCCATTGTTTTCATAAAATCATCTGTTGGAGTTGGTGTCCCGTTCGTACTCATTCCTGGAAGTGACATACCTCTGTACGCCGTAGTTTTTACTCTGTATTGACCATCATCATAAGGCACAAAAATAAATCCAGCAAAATCAGAAGTGTCTAAACCTGTTGTAGTAGTAATATAATTCATTCCTGTATTATTTGCCCAACTTGCAGCGTTTGTAAGACCACGGCCAAGACATACTTTAAAGTACATACCAGGAACATATTTGTCGAGCATAACAGCGGCACTTCCACCATCAAACTCCATATTAATGACATGTCCGAGTGGGGACTTTTCTTTTGCATCATCTTCTCGTAAATTTGCTAAAAAGCCATTTGTTGAAGGACGACGACCAATACTAAAAGTTGTCTTAAGACCACCAACAGTAGGTTTCCATATCCAATATGCTTCTCTAAGTTTTATAGTATCATCAGTAAGGTTTTCGTTGATAACCCAGTCAAAAGTATCAAAACCTGCTCCTGTAGCTCTTTGAGCATAACTTGCACCAAAAGCTTTATTAAAAGCAAGTTGACCTATAAATGTCATGTTACTTGTAGGTGCATACCCCATGCCAAGCCATAAACGATTTGAGAAAAGTCCGGAAGTATTTTCGTATGTTTTTCCATCCGTCGCCTCATAACTTACAGCATCGTATGATGTTCTTAAATCTACATTAAACTTGATGTTGTCTTGTGCAGCTAAAGCATTTACTTTTGAAACAGCTTTTGTATTTCTTTGCTGCTTTTTTTCTAATTTTTCTAATTTTTTAGTAAGCATATCTACTTTAGATTCTAAATCAGATATATCCTCAGCATTAGCACTTGAAACTAATAAGCTTATTGCAACAACAGATAATAGTGTTTTTTTCATAATAACTCCTTTGTTATTTATGTTAATCGTTAGTATTACTTTGGTTTAGCAAGAAGGAACATTTCCGCTATCACTTGCATAATCATGTACAAAATCATATAAGTGTTCAGAATATCTTTTTTCAAATTTTGGACTATCAAAGAACTTTTTACCACCTGGACATACTTCAATCATTACATCTTTGAGTTTTCCACTCTCTTTAGCTTCTTCCCATTCTGCTTGTGTATGCTTTGCGGCAAAAATTGCGCCATTAAAACCACATTTACTTTTAAGTTTTTTTAAGTATAGTCTTTGCCCTTTAGAAGTGTCAGCATTTGCAGCAGAACCTAGTAAGCCTAATCCAATAATAGCAGCAAGTGCTATGTTTCTATATTTCATCATATTCTCTCCTTAAATATACTGTTTATTCTATCAGTAGAACAACAGTATAGATATATTAAGTTTAAAATTAAATAAATTTCTTAAAAAATATGTAAATTATAAGTGATTTGTATAAAAAATATTATAATATATGTTATTTAGCTGAGGGACTTACAGATTGCATGGGCTAAGTTTTTTTTATATTGTGCTAAGTCTGCTTGCAAAACCTTTTCACCATGCAAGAAGGTAATACCTCCTAAAATCCCTGAGATACAGGCAAAAGAGATATAAAAATCCTGATTTGCAAATTCTTTAGATGCAATACCGTCTGTAACAAGTTTTTCAAGCTCTTTGATAAATGATTCTGCAAGTGAAAAACCAGAGTCATCACTTTGATAAAAGACTTCTCTGTTAGCAAGATAAATTCTAAAAAAATACTCTATCATTTCTGGGTGCTTCTGCAAAAATTCTAAGTATTCTTCTACAAAACAAGCAACTTTTTCTTTTGCTGGAATATCCTGAGCGTTAATATTATGTAAAATAGTTGCTAATTTCTCTGTAACAAAAACAATAGAAGCTTTCGCTAAAGACTCTTTAGAGGGAAAATAATTATAAACATTTCCAACACTAATCCCTATATGTTTTGCAATTTGAGATATCGTTGTTTTATAAAATCCCTGTTTGGTAAATATCTCTAATGATGCTAAAAGAATAGAGTTTTTCTTTTTTTCTTTAGACATTAATCAACCTTTGGAGAATCCCCATAAAATATATTTCGTCCATCAACTGGCAATTCATTATTATAATAAACTTGATGATTGATTGAACAATCAAGGTCGAGACGAGCAAAAAGTTTTTTATTCTCAAGAAGCGATCCCGCTACAGCAACTGCTGTTACACCCATACTATTTTTTATTGTATCGAGTTCGTTAGATAAAAACTCTACAAAACTTTCCATAATACCATATGAGAGTGTAAGCTCATCAACACCTGCAAGCCGAAAACTCATAGCACTTTGTATAATCAAAAGAGGATTCATAGTCACCTTGTCATTTATTTTTTCAAGCTTATAGTCTATACGGGGGCCTTTTTTTCCTAAAAATGAGAGATTATTGTTTTCTATGATTTGCGAACCTTTTATAATATCCAAATCCTCACTATATCCGAGTATAATAGCAATAATCCCCCAAATTCTGTAAATAGAGAGGTTTGCATCTTCCCAAGAAAAAGTGATAATTTTTTCATAGAGTTCTGGAAATTTTTCACGATAATTTTTTAATAATCGAGCTGCAGTTTCATTCTCTTGCATCTGTTCAAAGAGTTCGGCTATGGATTGAAATGTAAAACGTAAAGAGAGGTATTCTACAACACCATATTTCTTTCCATAGACTATAATGCTATTGTTGTACTCTTTGCTGAGATAAATACCGACTATATTTTCATCTTTAAGTTTATGTTCTTTAATAATTGAGTATAAAGCACCAACAGCAGGCACAACACTCTCAATCTCAACAGGAAATTCTGGAATTCCCTTCTCTCCCTTTACAACAACAGAGTTTTTTTCTGAGACCACCACTTCAATAGGCTCAATCGATTCTTGTTCTGGAAAAAAGGAGACAGTAGTATCAAAAGCAATCGCTTCTTGTGTTATAAAAAGAATATCCTCTTCTAATTTATGCAACTCTTCCATGAGAAGATGCAAGATGAAATCATCAGGTAACTTAAAGCGAAGCAACTCTTTTTGTAAGGAGTCATAATTACTTTTAAACTGTAAATTTGTTTTTAATTTTACCAAGGGCTTTTCAAAAGAGGCAAGGGCATTGTATTCATACTCTTGTGAATCTGTATATTTTTTCACTGTAGCATAATCATATACGAGTAAATCATAAGCAACACTATTACAAATTTCACAAGGAAGACCGACGTTATATCTTCCGTAAAATGTATCTATCTGTACAATTTGTTTCTCTTTTATTTTCTGTGCTAGTGTTACAAAATCCTTTTTGTAATTCTTGGCTTCGCCAGTAACATCATAACCACACACTTTACATGCAGTAAAAATATTATAGTAATTTTCGCTTTTTTCATTACTAACATCTGCTAAACAATCAAGACAAAAAGGGAGTGGTACTTTTCTTTTATCTAAAACTAAAGAATCCTTTTTCGGTATCTCTACAACACTGACTACTTCTGTTTTATGTAAAAAAATACTATAAGGCAGTCTCTTTGAGAATGTTTCAACAAAAACTTCTAACTCATCTATAGCGCTCTCTTTTACAGCAACATAACATTGCAGCAGAAAACCATCTCTAAAAATTTTACCCTCTAGCCCAAACTCTTGAAGTGTTTTTAAAAAAATTTTCTCATATACCTGCGAGGAGGATCGATAGTCTATCTTATACTCAAGTACTAGCATTTAAAACCCTTCAAGAAGATATGTCTGACTCGCTACATCATTGACGGTCAACTCTTTTTTCAGTTCTATATTGACATCAAACTCTCGAACAAAATCAATCACAACTTTTTCCATGAGTTTTGCTCCTTTTAACACTTCTGGTGTCATTTCAAATGTAGAGTTCTCTCCTATAACATATGGAACAATACCCACAATTTTTGTTGGTGGTAAATCTCCCATAAGTTCTATCATTTGAAGGGTTTGTAGCATTTCAACTTCATGCGCACTTCCTTCCCATGTAATATAGTCGGGTACTTTGTTAAAATCAAAAAAGTACACTTCACCTATTTTCGCATCATCAACACTTACACAGTCCATAATAATAACATGATCATACTCTGTAATAATAGGAATGAGCCGAGTTGCTAGTGTGCCACCATCTACAACATCAATAGTATGCTCTTTGGAGACAAATTCATACTTTTGATTAAGCATATTTGCCATATGTGCACCAACACCTTCATCTCCAAAAAGTACATTTCCTATACCTAAAATTAATATTTTTATAATAATCTCCTCTTTTAAATATCACTCAAAAAGGAGAGAGTTTATCCTCTCCTTCTAAACTAGTATTTAATGTTTTTTATGCCATTTCATACCAGAAAAAATTGCATCCATAGAACCATCTTTACCAAAAACTGCATTATAAATTGCCATATAAACATGGACAGTTACAAATAATATAACACCCCACATAGCAATGTGATGCAACTCTCTTACCCATGCCAAACCGCCAAGTAAAACTTCTAGTTCACGCATAAATGGATAGAAAAAAGCACCCAATCCTTCATGATAAACATGTACATATAAAATCAATCCTGTAATTATCAAAATAAAAACAAGTGTATAAAACCCCATATATGCAATAAACTGTAAAGGATTATATGTCCCTTTTAAGTGAGGATGCTTAGATACCAAAAGGTAATAACCAACTTGTTGCATCCATACTTTAGGATTTAAAAAATCTTTTATTGAAATCATTTCACCTTTATATCTTTTTGCAAAAATAAAAAGATAACTTTTTAATAAAACAACAGCAATTAGTATAAATCCAAAAATTTCATGCCAACTTCTAAACAGTGCTTGCATGAAGTTATCAGGTTCTGCACTCTGTATTGGTGTTACAAAAGGGTCTGCAATATAAAAACCAGTTATTGTGAGCACTACAATAGAAAAAGCTCTAATCCAATGTTGCCATCTGTAAGCAGGAGAAAATTCCATCTCCCTATTTACACAGTTCTCGTCTGCTTCATGTTGTTTATGAACAGCTTCCATTACCTACTCCTTTTATACACCACAGCTACCATAGAGTGGATTTACTTTATATTCACTCAATTTATTTCCTTTTGTATCCATAACATGCACCGCACAAGCAATACAAGGATCATATGAGTGAATAATTCTTATAATCTCTAAAGGTTGAGAGAGATCTTTTATCTTTAGTCCAATTAAATCTGCTTCATAAGGTCCCTTAACGTCGTTGTGATCTATTGGACTTGCATTCCAAGTAGATGGTACAACTGCCTGATAGTTTTCACACACACCATTTTTGATACGAATCCAGTGGCTCAACATTCCTCGTGGAGCCTCACCCATACCACGGCCTTTGTACTCTTTATTATTATCTATTGTATAAGGTGTACATGTTGATTCATCAACTTTCAGGTTTTCTATAAGACTATAGAAAGCTTCTACAGCATGGTCTGCAATAAGTTCACACTGAATAGCTCTTGCGGCTGTTCTTCCAAGTGTTGTAAATAGTGCTTCTACTGGCAATCCTGTCTCTTGCAAGAAGTTGTCAACATACTTTTTAATCTCTTTATTTCCTTTTGCATATCCTACAACTAGTGTTGCAAGAGGTCCAACCTCCATAGGTTTTCCATCATATCGTGGTGACTTAATCCAGCTATACTTTCCTTTTGGATCAATATTTTCAGAGTGAATCATCTTCCCGTCAGGACCAACACTTTCACCTTTTACAAAACCAGTATAATTTGGATTAGTTTTTCCTTCGTATGGGTGCAAGGCCTTATCATCTTTATACCAAGAATGTGTTGCCTCTTCTGTAATGAGGTCTTCATTAATTTCAAATACTTTTGAAAGATCAGCATTAAGTATATAGCCACTTTCAAAAAGGTATTTTTCTCTTCCGACAAGTAACTCTTCATAAGACATAAAATTCTTCACACCAATAGGCTTTGTAACAGAAGGTTCATCTGCATACATTTCAGCAGCCATTTTAATATCTGCTATATAAGCATTTTTAACAAATACTGCCATCTCTTTGTATTTTGTGAGATATTCACTCATGCGTGCAGGATCTAAAATATCCATAACACAAGTTACTCCACCAACAACTAATGACTGCGGGTGTGGATTTTTTCCACCGAAAATTGCCATCATTTTTGCTAAAGTTCTTTGTACTTCAAGAGCTTTAAGATAGTGAGAGAGCGCAATGAGGTTTTGTTCAGGAGTAAATTTATAAGTTTTGTGACCCCAGTAAGCATTTGCAAATGGACCAAGACCTTGTGGGCTTTTTGCAAGTTTTGCTACTTTTTCTTTAACTACTTTGAGCTCATTTTCTCCTGTGCCTACAGGATTGTCACTATATTTAAATGCTAATTTGCTTGCTTTTGCTTCATCAGCATCAAGTGCTGAAACAATATCAACCCAGTCAACACCATGAAGATGATAAAAATGCACAACATGATCATGCATGAAAAGTGCCGCATTCATAAGTGTTCTCACAAGCTCAGCATTTAAAGGTATCTTAATTCCTAATGCATCTTCAACTGCCATAGTACTTTTTAGATAGTGGGAGTAAGTACATACACCACAAATTCTTTGCATTAAAAGAGGCACATTTCGTGGATCTCTATCTTTTGCAATAACTTCCAAACCTCTCCATAATGTAGAAGATACATAAGCATCCTCTACAACTCCATCATCATTGACAACAACTTCAGCACGTAAATGCCCTTCAATTCTTGTTATTGGATCTACTACTACTCTTTTTGACATAATTACTCCTTTTTTTATTCTTTGGGTGGTTTTATTGCTGATATTGCTGCATGTGCTGCAATACCTACAGCTGTTACACTTAAGAGTCCAATTCCAATTTTGTCAGCAGTTGCATCAGCTCCTAAGCCACTGAAAGTTGTATTGTACAGTCTATCTTTAAGGGGTTCATTAACTGTACCCATAGCATCCCAGAAGTCTGGTTCACTACAGCCCATACATCCAAATCCAACTTGTACAGGCCAAGAAGTTCCTTCATTAAACTTGTTTTTTGAACAATTATTAAATGTATATGGACCTTTACAACCTACTTTATAAAGACAAAAACCATCTTTTGCAGCTTCATCACCAAATTGTTCGACAAATTCTCCTGCATCAAAGTGTCCTCGTCGTTCACAAAGGTCATGGATTCTCAATCTATACGCCCACTTTGGTCTATCATAAACATCTAATGCTGGAAGATTTCCATAAAGTAAAAAGTACATAAGTGTACCGACGATATTTGATTCACTTGGAGGACACCCAGGAACATTAATAATTGGTTTTTCGGTAATTTTACTCAGTGCCACTGCACCTGTTGGATTTGGAATAGCAGCTTGTACTCCACCATATGCAGAGCAAGTACCAATGGCAAAGATAGCTGCTGCATGTTCCGATGCATCTTTTGCTATATCTTTCCCTTTTTTTCCATGTCCACCTACAGTTAAATAAACACCATCATCAGCAGTTGGAATACCACCCTCTACCATAAGTACATATTTTCCTTTGTATTTTTCCATAGCATGTTCAAGGTTTTCTTCAGCTTGCCATCCGACAGCTGCCATAAGTGTTTCATGATACTCTAAGGAAATATGATCAAAAATCAAACTATCAATTGTTGGGTTAGCCGAACGCAGAAGTGCTTCACTACAACCTGTACACTCCGCCATGTGTAGCCAAATGATAGGTAGCCTATCAACCACTTTAATAGCATCTGCTATAAGTGGTGTAAAATTTGATGGCAGTGTCAACATAGCTGTCACTGCTCCTGCCCACTTCATGAAGTCTCGTCTTGAAAAACCTTCTTTCTTTAAAACATCTTCAAGAGGTGTTTCCTCATTGATTGGGGTTTCTCTCTTTAAGCCTTCTATTCTTTGTTGAAACTTTTCATAAAGCAAATCATATGATATTTCATCTGCCATAATAAACTCCTTCTTTCTTATATGAATGATTATTCAACATAATACTGAACAAATACTTAACTGAAGATAATAGTTTGTATTTTTAACATAAAATAGAAGACTTGATTTAGAATGGAGTAAATTACAGACTGTAAAACTCTATATGAAGTGTTTTTTAGTGAAATAAATAAAAAATTAGCTAGTTTGAAATGAGGTAAAATTGTATTTGTTTCGTGTTTTAGGGTGTTTTTGAAGTGTTGTTGTATGGTGGACCCTCAGGGATTCGAACCCTGGGAGGTATGACCCTCGCCGGTTTTCAAGACCGGTGCATTCGACCAACTCTGCCAAAGATCCACGTTGTAGTAGTAAATTGTTAAATAACTGGAGGTGCC
>NZ_JALSKT010000014.1 GCF_026988655.1 Sulfurimonas sp.
TCTTTATACTAAAAAAAGGCACGGTAAATCAAAACTAAGGTGACTTGAGTTCTGATTTACCGTAAAAAAAAGGTGGAAAATGACTACATTTACAAAACTTACATTAGGTTTATTAGCGACATCTAGCATTGCATTTGCTGGTGTTGAGGCACATTGGGACTATGGACAACATGGACCAGAGCACTGGGGGCATTTCAGTGAAACTTGCGAAAAAGGCAAAGAACAATCTCCCATAAATATTCAAACGGAAAAAACGCTCCAGCTCGACAAGAGTTATACAGTCAAACTCTCCGAAGCATACGATGGGGTTTCTACAGTTATAGACAATGGACATTCTTTAAAAGTCACTCCTCATGACGCGGGCTATATCACACTTCATGGCAAAGATTATAAGTTACAACAATTTCATTTTCATGGGATGAGTGAACATACAATTGATGGCAGAAGATACAATGCAGTTATGCACATGGTACACAGTGCAAAAGATGGCTCAATAGCTGTTGTTGCGGTACTTTTTGAAGTAGGTGAAGAGAACCCTGCACTCGCTAAAATCCTGAATGCAGATGGGAGTGTAAAAGTTAATCCAAATGATCTTTTACCAGAAGACACTGACCATTATTACCATTATAAAGGTTCTTTTACAACACCACCATGTACTGAAAATGTTCAATGGTATATCTTCAAAGACACCGTAAATATCTCTAAAGCACAACTCAAAAAACTAAGAAAATATTATACAAATAACGAAAGACCAACACAGCCCCTTAACAAAAGAGTCGTCCAAACAAAATAAATATTCTAAATACAGTGACCGCTAAAGTTAGTAAATGTAACTAACTTTGGCTAAAATTTTCTTATGAAAATAACAATTACAGATGATAACCTCCAAAACCTAGAAGCATTTACTCAAATACTCAAAAAAGATGAAAGTACAATTATCAATGAAGCTCTTGAGCTCTATTTTCAAGAAGAACAAAAAAAACTACTTGAAAAAAACATAGCTGATGAGAATGCTCTAACAAACCTCGACTTTGATGAATTTTGGGATGGAGTTGATCTTTAAGTACCTCTTAACATTACGCTAATATCCCTAAGCTATTATTACACTATCCAAAATCTTAGCTTATGGAGTCCTAAAAAGATGAAATATCTCTTATTCTTAAGCCTGAGTGTTATCTGCCTACAAGCGATGACCTTAAGCGAGACTGTTGATTATGCTTTGCAAAACAACAATGCTCTCAAACAAACTAATGTCAGCAGTGAACGTTCAAAAAGTGTACGCAGTGCAAAACAGGCACAAAAATATGGTCGTGTTGATGTCATAGCATCCTATGATCACTACAATCTATCAAGAACACTCGCTCCCTTGACACCGATGTCTATAGTAGGTTCCCCTGATGGTGCTTACACAATTCCAACAACACAAGACCTTTTTACTACAGGTATTGCTTACAACGTTATCCTTTTTAATGGATTTGCCCAACAAAGCGCTTATAAAATTTCAGACTTGCAATACCAGTCTTCTCTTATAAAAAGAAAACTTGCACGTGAAGAGCTTATTTATAATGTTCGTACGCTTTATCTCTCTTTACTCGCTCTTGAAGAACAGCTAAAAGCTCAAGGACTTTACACTCAGGCACAAAGCCAATTAGTGCTGAAGATACAAAAAGGACGTGAACTTGGAAGCAAATCAAAACTGGATCTTCTTCGTGCACAAAACAGTGTAGCAGCAAGTTTAGCTCAAGAAAATACAATGGGGGCAAATATTGATATCCTCAAAGCAACACTCTCTGCCCTGATGGGAAATAAAACTTTTAATAAAACAGAACCACTCACTATTACAATGCCAAAGTCAAAATCTTTTGTGATTGAAGAGTCAAATATCACCTCTTTAAAGCGATATCAAGCAACTAAAATCAATCAAAAAGTAAATGCAAAAAAGCGTGATCAAGCAAAATCCAGTTACTACCCAGTGATTGATTTTGGAGCCTATTACGGACAAAACTTTGGTCCAAATGACACGACAAACAGCGTTCCACCAACTAGCACCGCCCCATCTGCTGGGACAACTGTTCTCAAAGAGGGAGATTACAATAGTGCTGAGATTTGGCAACTTGGAGTGCATTTAAAATGGAATGTCTTAGACTTTGGTTTAAGCAGATCCAAAAATGAAGAAGCAAAACTTGCCTATTTGGAGTCACAACTACAAAGTGCTGGTGTGGCAATCGAAGTTCGTAAAAATCTTCTCATCGCACACAACAAAATCAAACTTGCAGTTGCAAAGTATAAAAGCGCTGCATCCCAATATGCACTGCTAGACGAAACAAGTAAAATTGAGCAAATCCGTTATGATAACGATGCGCTTACAATCACTGACTTACTTGCAACACGTGCAAAAAAAGAGATAGCTTATGCACAAATGATCGATGCAAAATATAGCTATCAAAAAGCTTTATACTATTTAGACTACTTACTCGAAAAGGGAGAAGAAAAATGAAAAAAATACTAATACTCGTCATTGTCATCGCGATTGTAGCTACGGCAGGGCTTTTTTTAAAAAGTCAAAAGAAAGCAGTTCAAGAGTTGCCTATAGCTAAGGTGTATCATTACAATGTAGAAACTGTAAAACCAAGTACAAAAACACTCCAAGAGACAAGACATTTTCTAGCACAATTACTTGCTAGCAAGAGCGCACTCATCGCCTCAAAGTTTTCAGCTCAAATAAAACATATTTATGTCAAAGAAAATGACATCGTAAAAAAAGGCCAGCTCCTTATAGCTTTAGATGATGCAGAAATCAAAGCTAGTATTGCCTCTCTACAACAACAAAAACGAGCACTGAGTGCAGATGTTAAAAATGCTAAAAGAACCTTACAACGTAATAAAAAACTCCTAGAAGCCGAAGCAATTTCAAAAGAAAAGTATGACGCTTCTTCTGTTTTATACCAAAATAAATATGCTGCATTACAAACTACAGATGATAAAATAAATCAACTCCATGCACAAGCCAAATACCTAAATATCACTGCTCCTTTTAGCGGACGTGTAGGAAGCGTTCTTGTTGATGCAGGCAATCTTGCCGTACCGGGAAAACCCATAATCTCTTTAAATTCAGATGACCAAAAACTCATCTTTTCTTATATCCAAACATCTAAGCCCATTGTCCAAGGGCAGACCGTACTTATAAACAACAAAGAGATAGGTCAAGTGACTCGCTGTTATGATGATGCTAAAAATGCCATGCTAGTAGCGGAGATTAAACCATATAAAGCACTTGCATATGCCAACAAATCTTTTATAAACATTGATGTAGTTGTTGACAAAGCAACAGGCTGTGCAGTACCATTAAATGCTCTACTCCATCGTAAAAAAGAGACAGTTTTGATGGTCTATAATAAAGGTCAATTTCAATCTTTTAATGCAGACATTATCCTACAAGATAATCAAAATGCCATACTAAGAGAGTGTCCTACACAAGCAGTAGCAACTGCTGCTGAGGCAAAGCTAGCACTTTTACCTACACTAGGTAAGATGACTATAACTGAGGCTGAGTAAATGAAAAAATCATCTTCATGGGTAGAAGCCTTACTCAAAAGACCCTACTTTATTTACTCTTTTTTAACTCTGTTTATATTTTTAGGGATTGTTGGCTACCAAAAGATTGACCGAAAACTATTTCCAGACTCAAACTATCCTACTGTAGCAGTTGTTATAGTCAACCCTGGTGCTTCTGCAAAGACACTTGCATCAAATGTTAGCGTACCAGTAGAAGAGGAGCTTTATACTCTGGATAAAATTCGTCGTGTTTATTCTACAACCATCGATGAAGTAAGTGTTATTAATGCCGAATTTGAATACACAAAAGGGATAGATGCCGCAACAAGTGATGTCAGTAATGCTCTTGATAAAATCAAATCTATCCTCCCTTCTTCGATTTTAGCTCCACAAATTTTACAAATCACCTCAGCAACTGCACCTATTATTACCATAGCTGTTAGTTCTAAAAATGGTGTTGCACTTGAAGATATCCGCCAACTTGCACAAAATCAAATCAAGCATGATTTGATTAAGCTTGATGGCATTGCAAATGTTGATATTTTTGGTGGTTACGATAAAGAACTTCAAATCATTGTAGATAAAGAAAAACTTGACCAATATGGTCTTGACATTAGCCGTGTTATGGCTGTTATTCGCAGTAACAACAATGACTATGCAATAGGATTTATCAACTCTCAAAAAGATCGTTACTTACTCAAAGCCAATGGGAAAAGAGATAGTATCGCTGCATTGAAATCTATGAAAATCACAAAAGATATCACCTTAAATGACATTGCAAAAGTTTATTTTGGACACTATGAAAATTCCTCACTTTACTTTGGGAATCAAAAAGAGGCCATTGCTATTGCTGTTCAGCGAGGTAATGATGCTGATGTTGTGAAAAGTATAGAAAAAGTAGAAGCAGAGCTTGAAAAACTAAAACAAAAATATCCAAAATTGAGATTTGAGATTACAGATACACAAAAAGATACTATCATACAAAGCACTTCAAATATGTTTGAGTCCTTACGTGATGCTATCGTTATGTCCACTATCATTGTTTTTTTCTTTTTAGCAAGCTTTCGACAAGTACTCGTCGTCCTTGTGACCATTCCTATTGTCTACATGGCGACTATCGCTTTAATGTGGATAGTTGGAATCGAGTTTAATGTTGTCACGCTAACTGCTATTATTTTAGCCCTTGGTCTCTTACTAGATGATACCGTTGTTGTGATGGAAAACATCGAACGCCACTACAAAGAGGGGCATGATGAAATTCATACAGCAGTTTTTTCAGGAACAAAAGAGATTATGTTTGCTGACCTTTCAGGAACACTTACAACGATGATAGCACTCTCACCTATGCTTTTTGTTGGTGGTTACCCCCAAACTGTCTTTCAACCCCTCGTTGGAACACTTCTATTGGCACTAGCAGCTTCATATATTGTTTCTATCTCTGCTGTACCACTACTTTCATTGAAGATATTAACAATACAACACCCCTGGGTAGTTAAGTCTGAAGCTTTTTTTGAAAAATTTGTAGGCCCATTCAATCTTGCTATTAGTCGTTTTTTCGCAAACGCAGTCACGCTAGCACTTGAACATAAAACTGCAGCAGTCGCCTACTTTGTTGTTTTACTCTTTATGTTTATCACAAGTGTAAAAGGTGTTATGCCAACAGTCGGGCAAGAACTTATGCCACCAATGGATACGGGTGGAGTAAAAATCTCTATCAATGTCGACCCCAATCTTCCAGTAGAAGCAAGTGAACAAATAGTAAAAGAAGCAAATGCTATCATAGCAAAACATGGAGAACTTCTTTACCTCTCTAGCGCCATAGGCTCTGAAGCTGGAGTGATGAGTATTGGAAGTGGTAGTGGGATTGACCATATCGCTATTACCGCAACATATGTTGACCGCTACAAACGTAGTGAGAGTATTTGGGATATAGAGAAAAAACTTCGCGAAGAACTTGCTCATATTCAAAATGTAAATTCGATTGATGTTGTAGATTATGGGGCAACTGCCCTTGCAAGCATTCGTGCAAATATTGATGTAACACTCTCAGGACCAAACTTTGCAGACCTTGAGCGTGCAGGAGAGATGATAGAAAAAGCAATGCGTCAAACACAAGGGCTTGTCTCTGTCTCTAAAACATGGGAAAACAACAAACGTGTATTTAACCTTGAGATCAACCAAGAGCGTGCTTCTTTTTACGGTTTAAGCAATGCAGAAATCATTCGTCAACTTCAGGTCTACATTCGTGGTGCAAAAGTTGGCTCTTTTGCTCTGCAAAATAGTAAAGATTTTGATATTCGTGTTTGGGTAGACGAAGCCAAACGTAACAATGTAAAAGAGTTAGGCTCACTCCTTCTTACTACACCAAAAGGAAAAGTTCCTCTCTTAGGGGTCGCTAACATAAGCACGCTAACAGAACCTTCACTTATAACAAGAGAAGGCTTAAACTATACGCTTAACGTATATGGTTTTAGAGAAAAAGCGGCCATCTCTCATATCATGGCAAACTTTGAAGAGCAGGCAAAAGATATTGTCCTTCCAGATAGTGTTACAATGGAGCAAACAGGAGATATAAAACAGTTTAAAAGTTCTGCTTCTCGTATGATTGGGGCAATAGGGTTTGCTCTTGTTTTGATATTTTTCACTTTAATTACACTCTTTAATTCTGTGAAAATTTCCTTAATGATTCTTATCTCAATTCCTCTGACAATCATTGGAGCATCTTGGATGATGTTAGGGATGCACTATCACACTTCTATGCCGGCAATGATGGGATTTATCTTACTCTCAGGTATTATCGTAAATAATGCCATACTTCTTATCCATTTTGCAATTGAGAAAATGCAAGCAGGCATGAGTAAACGTGAAGCGATGTTTGAAAGTATCCGCATTAGAACAAGACCAGTACTGATGACTGCGTTTGCAGTATCTGCTGGTATGTTGCCTGTTGCTATGGGTTCTGCCATAGGTCTTGAAAGGCTTGCCCCTTTAGGTGCTGTAGCTATAGGTGGTCTTATCGTAGGTACTTTTCTTACACTTCTTTTCATTCCTTTGGTGTTTATCTGGACTGTACGCGAAAATGAAATGCTTGAGGAGAAATATTAATATAAACAAGGCTTTTTATGCACTCTCTTAGTATTTTCGGAACAAGTTCTGATGCAGGCAAATCTACGCTTAGTTTTGCTCTGACCTATCTCTTGCATCAACGCGGCATAAACGCAGTCCCTTTTAAAGCACAAAATGTCTCTAACAATTCACAAGTTACTGATGATGGCGGAGAGATTGCCATCCCTCAGTTTTTTGCAGCGGAGGCGATAGGGATTCCTACTTCTGTTTTGATGAACCCTATCCTCTTAAAATCTGCTGGCGAGTCAAAAGCACATATGATACTCAATGGCAAGAGTGTTGCTCAAAAAGATGTTTGGGAGTATTATCGTGATATTGACACACTCAAACCTATCGTAAAAGCTGCCTTTAACACTCTTAAAGAAGAGTATGAGTGCATTGTTGCTGAGGGTGCTGGATCTCCTGTAGAACTCAACCTCATGGACAAAGACCTCTCAAACATTTATGTAGCCAAAGAGTTTCATACAAAAATCATCATCGTAGCCGATATTGAGCGCGGCGGTGTCTTTGCTTCCATCTATGGTGTTTATAATCTTCTACCAAAAAAACTGCAAAAAAATGTCATCGGTGTTATCATCAACAAGTTTTGCGGAGATATGCGTCTTTTTGATGAAGGTGTTTCTATCATAGAAAAAGATTTTGGCATAAAAGTCCTTGGGGTTGTGCCATATAAGCCTTTAAATCTCGGTTTTGAAGATGCCCAATCCCTCATAAACTACAAACAAGACACAAAAGCATCCATCATCACAGTCGGTGTCATTCAGCTTCCACATCTTAGTAATTTTACAGACTTTGAGCCACTTATAGCTGACAAAGAGATAGCACTGCGTTTCATCTCAAACGCAGTAGAAGCATATAGCTGTGACCTTATCATACTCCCAGGAAGTAAACGTGTTATAGATGACTTAGCTTGGCTTCGTGCAAATGGATTTGAGAAGATACTCACCTCAAAAAAGACAAATATCATCGCAATTTGTGGTGGCTATGAGATGATGTTTGAGCACTTAATAGATAAGGATAGTGTAGAATCTGAGAAGACAATCACAGCTGGATTTGGACGCTTTAAGGGTAATGTTATTTTTCAAAAAGAGAAGACAGTCAAAAAAGGCTACTACAATCACCGTGGTATCATCACTCCGGGATATGAAATACACAATGGTATAACCAAGAAAAATGCAAAAAAGAAAAAGAATCTTTACGGCACATTTGTTCATGGGATTTTTGAAAATGATGCACTGCGTTTGAAAATCTTCAATAAAATAAATCCAAGCTACAAAGGCTATAATTTCCAAGATTTCAAAACGAAAACAATTGAAGACTTTACAAATCACATCGATAAACATATAGATATGAACTACATTATTAAAGAGTTACAAAGGAACTAAACCATGATACGAGATATAATAAAATACCCAAAGACTCCTAGTTTGGAGTTTGGCGCAAATGTAAGACATTTTAATCAAGAGCTTTTTGACTTGATTCAAGATTTAAAAGATACCATTCAAGCCAACACTCTTGACGCCTTAGCTGCGTTTCAGATAGGCTCACCACTCTCTATCATTGTGCTTAAACAAGAAGATGGTAGTTATCTTGAGATAATAAATCCAAGAATTATCAAACGAGAAGGCACAGTTGAACCCATAGAAAGAACAGCCTATTTTCCAGGTCTCAGTGCAAAAACAAAACGCTATGAAAAGATAAAACTTATCTATGAAGATAGAAATGGTGAGCAGCAGTTTTTAGATGCAGGGGGAGAGCTTTCCATCACACTTCAAAGAAAACTAGACTATGTTTTTGGTTCAAGTTTCATTGTGCGTCTTGATGAAGAGGAGAGAAAAGTTTTTGATGCTAAACTCGAAAATGGAACAGATGCCATCACAAACAATGGCTGTCCGACTGTTTTTAAAAGAGATAGCATCCTCAATCTTATCAAAGGTATCTTTGTTATCTCTCTTCTTGCTTTAGCTGGAGCATTCTTTTTAAGTGATGCAAACCTCGCACTATTAAAAACGGCAGAAGAGTACTCGATGATAACACTGTTACTCCTCACAACTATCTACTTTTTCTACGCACAGTACGAAGGAAAATTGTATAAAAACTGTTCTTCTTGTCAAGTAGGCAATATCATCGGAGTCACAGCCATAACTCTAGCAAAAATTCTCGTGCTTTTTATAGCAAATTATTTTATTCTTTGGTAAGATGTCATCAAAAAGAGATAATTTGAAAACATATAATATACTAACAAACAAACAAACTTCCCTTCCAAGTGGTAGAGCTGACTTTTTACTTGCTGCTTCTGTAACAAAGACTTGTGAGATTGAGGGCATCACACAAGCGGGTATTCCCGGGATGATTCCTCTTACGCCAACACTTGATGCTGAGTATATTAGCAATGAAAAAGTTTTTTCACTCGGTGAACTTGCTGAGACACCTACAGGTGTTCCCTCTCCTGCTCTTATTACCCGTGCTACACACAATTTAGCTGCGTTTAGCTCTATTGAGATTTTAGATTTGGGTTTACAAACACAGCCACAAAACTGCACTCTTCACCATTTTGACATCAAACCTTCAGAGGCTATTAACAGCGGTGCGAACATAGATGCAAAAGAGATTTTTAGTAAAGGCATGGCATTTGGGAGAAGTTATGAACTTAGGGGCAACTATCTTATCTTAGGAGAGAGTACTCCTGCTGGTACAACAACGGCAACAGCTTCAGCTCTTGCACTTGGTTATGACTGCGCAAATGATTTTTCATCAAGTTTTTTAAATGTTCCAAACGACATCAAAACAAAGACCATAAACGCAGCACTAAAACATCTTGATGAACGTATGGATAACTTTGAAAAGTTGAGTATAGTCAGTGACAATATGCTTCTTTTTTGTGCTGGTTTTTTAGTAGAAGCCTCAAAAAGATTTCAAATAGTTCTCGCTGGTGGAACACAAATGGCAGCTGCTCTTCTCATAGCTGATGCACTTAGAGAAGATATCTTGATGCGTATCAAACATGACAATGTTATGCTTGCAACAACGCAATGGGTAGCACAAGACAAACATTCCAATATCAAACATATTTTAGAACAACTTAGCTACACTCCAAACGCAGTCTATACAACTTTTAGTTTTGCAAATACCGAGATACCTATACTCAAAAAATATGATGAGGGTGAAGCGAAAGAGGGTGTTGGCGCAGGTGCAGCGCTTGGCTATGCCACTTCTCATGAGATAACAACTGAGCAACTCTTAGAGCAGATAGAAATACTCATCTATTCTCTATAGTTCTATGTTTTGCTATAATATTCCGATAAAACATCATTAGGAAATATTATGTTCTCATCTGTAAAATCTAAGGTTATTGTTTCTGTTCTTGCATTTTCTATTTTAGGCTTGTTCTCACTCTCTTATTATCTCTCTTCTACCTTGCAAGAGCTCTCCAACACCAGTGCAAAAAAATCTTTGCAGATGCTGAGTGAGTCAATATTTCAAACTATGACAACAAGCATGATGATGGGTGATCCTGCTGTCGTTGTGAAAGCTTTTGAAGATGCAAGGGCAATTGATGGCATTAGTGAACTTAACATTGCTAAGTCCAAAGCTATTATTGAAGCCTATACGCCCGAAGCTACTTTTACGCAAGATCCTATCTTAATAGATGTCCTAAAAAACAAAACAACAAAAATTATAGAAACAAATGAAAATGGACACCATCTTGTTCGTATGGTCAAGCCTATGGTTGCCGAACAACGTTGTCTTGCTTGTCATTATAATGCTAAAGTTGGGTATACGCTTGGCGCTCTTGATCTGGTTGTATCTTTGGATAAAAATGATGCAATGATAGACTCTACAAACACAACACTTGTTATATCTCTTGTACTTTTAGCCATTCTTTTTGCCATAGCAGCTGCAATCTTTTTTAGTCGTGAGATATTTAGCCCACTCAATGCACTTAAAGAAAAAATCGCTTCTTTAGTGAGTGGAGATAAAGATCTCACAAAACGTCTTGCATACAAAGAGGGCAATGAGTTTGGTGAAACTGCTAAAGAAGTAAATAACTTTATAGCAATGATTCAAGAAACAGTCAATGAAGTAAAATCCTTAGGTCATCAAAATAATGCAATTGCCTCTGAAATTGCGACAGCTTCTCATGTTATCCGTAAAGGAACCGAGCAAGAACAAACACTTGTGACACAAACAAGCCAAAAAAGTGTAGATATCCAAGCTATTCTTGACCAAACCATACAAACAGCAACAAACACACAAGAGACAATCCAAAAAGCAGATGAAGAGCTTGAAGAAGCACGTGCATCTTTACTATCACTCAACGATGAAGTGAGTGGTTTTGTTCAATCAGAAAATGAACTTGTAGATGAACTCTCAACACTCAAAAATGATGCCGACCAAGTAAAAGATGTTCTCAATGTCATCAAAGAGATAGCAGAACAAACAAACCTACTCGCGCTAAACGCAGCGATAGAAGCTGCTCGCGCTGGAGAGCATGGACGTGGGTTTGCTGTCGTTGCAGATGAAGTTCGTAAGCTTGCGGAGAGGACACAAAAAAGTCTAGGTGAGATTGACATAAGTGTCAGCACTATTGTGCAATCTATCAATGATGTCGGAGAAAAAATGTCTCAAAATGCTAAAAAGGTTGAAGCACTTTCAGATATATCCGGTGATGTTGAAGAGAAAATCTCTCGCACTTCAGAAGCTATGCAACTCTCCACAAAAGTAGCAAATAAGTCAAAACAAGATAGTCAGGAGATGTCAAAAACATTAGAAGAGATCATCAGTTTTATTAAAAGCATTGAAGCACTCTCAACTGCTAATGGAACAAGTGTTCTTAGTATTGAAAATGATTTAGAGAGACTTGTTCAAGTTGCTACTTCGCTCCAAAAAACGATAGACGAGTTTAAAAGCTAAGGAATTTTTATTCCTAAGATCGTCTTCGCCTTGAATGTACATAGTTTTTCTTAAAACATGACTGACAAATATTGTACTTTGAATTAAGCGGGAGCACTTTAGAACAGAGTTTACAACTTTGTGCTAGCTGCGTTTGATGCAAAGAAAATTCTATGTACCTGTTTAAAACGCCTCTGTATTGTCTCGCTTTTTGTTCATCAATAAAGTACTCATCAAATCTATAACTCAACCACAGATACAGAGATATCTCTTTAACCATATCCTCAGCACGTAACAACTCTTCAGAAGTTCTAGCAGACGACCCAGCTAATGTTGGAGCCATATAATGCACCGGCTCTTTTCTCTCTAAGGACTCGATATAACGCTCATAAGCGCTGATAATATAAGGCGATTTCAGCGTCAGTGGTGCACAAGCGAGATGGTACTTCGTAGCAATATCGAGATCATAGGCATCAACAATCTTAGAGGCTTCAAGCATATCATCTAAAGAAGCTGCATAAAATGGTCCATCAAAAACCATATTTTTAATGAAAAAGTGTAAAATCTCTTCTAATGAGTTCTCTTCCAAAATTTTTGAAACAAGCTTGATATGCTCTAAACTTGCCATAACTTTAAAAGGAATGTGTATCTCTTTAGCTTTTTTTACAAAGTTTTTTTTGACGACTTTTAAAGCCTCTTCATTTAAAGCCCCAACATAACCATTTTCATGTAAGCCATAACGCCCTGCACGCCCTGCTATTTGATGGATTTCTGAAGGAAAAAGTTTACGTTGCATAATGCCGTCAAATTTTTCTGCTTTTGAAAAGAGTACTGTTTTGATGGGAAGATTCATCCCCATGGCAATGGCATCTGTTGCAACAAGTATCTGCGTTTCACCCTCACGAAAACGTCTGGCTTCTTCACGTCGTACTTCAGGAGAAAGGTTTCCATATACCACACTCACTTCAAAATCTTTTGAGAAGTTTTGTTTGAGTCTGAGCACATCTTTACGACTAAAAGCGACGATGGCAGTTCCAGCTTCAACATCTTTTGGCTGCGTAGCAGTCTCTAAAAGTTCAAGCGGATTTTTTCTCTCAAATTCTATGATCTCAAGCTCTTCGCCAAGATACTCTGCAAGGGCGACAATGGCATCTTTGACATTGGGTGAACCTGTCATAATGACTTTTTGTGCTGGCGCACCGATGATGGCATTTGCCCATGCCCAACCTCTGTCACGGTCATCTATCATCTGCACCTCATCAATCACACAAACATCTACATCCGCTTCATAATTCATCATCTCAATAGTTGAGCTTATATGCGTAGCTTCATCATCAAGTATCTGCTCTTCTCCTGTGATAAGCGAACTCTCAATCCCCTTAGCTTTAAGTGTTTCATAGCCCTCAAGTGCGAGTAAACGCAATGGAGCAAGATAGTAGCCCGTGTCTGCTTCTTCAAGACTTTTCATCGCAGTGTAGGTCTTTCCACTGTTGGTTGGTCCTATGTGCAAAACCAGTTTTCTTTGCATACTTCGTGCGATTGGAAAGAGGTTTTTAAAGTCACGTATAGTCCGAGCTAAAAGCTCTTGTTTTTGCTTTTTAATCAATTCATCATGGATAGAATGCACAAAACGACGCAGGATTTTTTTCTGAATTTTTTGTGTTATATTTAAGCTTTTTGGCATAAGCTCTAGTAAAAACTCATAGACCCTGTTGTGAAGTTCTTCTTGAGAAAAATGCAGAAGAGTTGAGTACTTTTCACACTCTTGAATAAGCTCTGTAAGTGAGCGTAAAAACTCCTCTTCATGCTCTTTTTTTACCTCATCTAAAACAGCATCAAAGTTAAAACGCCGGGAGTTCCATATCTCCTCAAGCAAACCCTCAAGCTCGATATGCAGCTCCAAATTGTACTCCATCTCTATTTTCGAATATGGAAGTGTTAGCTTTTGTGTTACTTTTAAAAGCATCTCTTCATCATGAAGTTCTACATCATCTGCGTTTATCTTCTCTCTTACTATATCTTTGAGAACCCTCTGACTTATCAAAGGATAAGAAACTTTTAGTTTTGGCGGGGATGCCCGAAGAGAGTCAACTATCTGTTTTGTTGTAAGATAAGCATGTGGGTATTTCAGCGAAGCGATAAAATTGTCGATACTCTCTTGCTTTTGCGCAACTATCTTTAGCTTATCATTCCCTATCCTCTCTACTATCTCTTCAAACGCAGCTTCTTCTAAAAACTGATACTCATAAGGCTTTGTGTTGAGTGTCAAAATCTTATGAAAATTTTGATCATAGACTTTGTATCTCAGTGAAGCGTTAAACTCAAATGAGTCATCAATATCAAAAAGTCCTTCAAGTTCTCTCTCTAAATGTTCCTTTTTTATCTCAAAACGAATATGTCGCAGAGATGATTCCATCTTTAAAATCGTAATTTTTTTACTTCTGACATTCGCATACGCTTCATGCAAACGCACGGCTTCTTCTTTGTTTACATCCAACTCTTCAAGTAGCGCTTCTATCTTCGCTTCTCTATCAAAACCAACTTCTACCTTTGGCTTATCTGATTTGTAAATACGCCCATTACTTTCAAAAAAATGCAGGATATCTTGACGCATAGCACTCTCGGCTTCGCTCCATATCATACGCAAAGTTTTTACCATCAAATCTTTGTTATGTTCTATGTCATAAATCCCAAGCGCAGCAAAAAGTTCACTGAGTGTTGTACTCTCAACCCGCTGGATCCCTACATCAAAAGGGTCATCATCAAAATATATACGGATACGTTGATTTATCTTGCTATTTTTTTTATTTTTTCTTGCCATAATTTAATGTGCGCCTTTATTGTATTCTTTCTTAGATAAATTATAACACAAGTTTAGGGTCTCCCACGGTAAATCAAAACTAAGATAACTTCAAAACTCAAGTCACCCTGAACTTGATTCTGGGTCTAGTTTATATGAAATTATAAGCTCGATTCCCAGTCAAGCTGAGAATGACTTATGTTTTGATTTACCGTAAGGGTCTGCATTTAAACAAACTCTATAAATAGAGTAAGTATAATTCAGATATGAAATACCCTAACGAATGGACACAAAAAGAATTTTTGCAAAATAAGAAAAAACTCGAAAGTGAGGGGAAAAAGGTTGTTTTGGTTGACACCATCCTCGCTCCCATAGAAAAAGCTGACACAATTACATACAACCCTTACGAAATGAAACAATATCCTGAGGGAAGTGTCTTTGTTTTTTACTGTGACAGTGGCAAAGCAACCTTAGATAGACTTAATGAGTATAAACAAAAATTTCCTCAGTATCACTGCGTTTCACTCAAGGGTGGTCGTGGATACTGGCGTAAAAATATGATGCTAATGGATGAAGATGATACATAAAAAGATACAAGATTTTATAAAGTGCTTAGAAGAAGAGAGATATTACGATGCCCATGAAGCACTTGAAGAGGTATGGTTTCCAAGGCGATTTGAAAAAGATAAAGAGGTCAAATTACTCAAAGGCTTCATCAACGCTTCTGTAAGTTTTGAGCTTATGAAACTTAGACGCCAAAAACAAAGCGCAAAAGTTTGGGCAAATTATCTTAAATACCGTCCCTTACTTTTAGAAGTAGAATCAAAGTATAAAAATGAATTTTATAAGCTTTCAAGATTTGTTGAAGAGATTAATAATAAAAAAAAATATTTTTCGCTATAATCTCGCCAAAATTATCTAAAAAGGTTAGAAATGGATGAAACATCAAAGCTAGTAGCTGAGTATCAAGATATTGCCATCGCATATGCGAGTGAATATGGCTTAAAATTAGTGTTAGCAATACTGATATTTATTATCGGTAAATGGGCGACAAATAAAATCACTGCGTTTATCAAAAAGATGATGCTTAAAGCAAATGTAGATAAAACTCTCGTTGAGTTTAGTGAAAGTATCATTTACTTTGCACTTTTAATGATGGTAATTATCGCTGCCTTAAATCAGCTCGGAGTCAACACAACTTCATTTGTTGCAGTATTTGGTGCTGCAACTTTGGCTATTGGTCTTGCACTTCAAGGTTCTTTTTCCAACATCGGTGCAGCTGTACTTATCATCTTGTTTCGTCCCTTTAAAGTGGGCGATGTTATCGAATCAGCAGGTGTTACAGGTGAAGTAACAGATATCAATCTCTTCTCAACTATCATCACACCTATAGATAAACGTACAGTTATTGTTCCTAACTCTTCTATCATTGGGGGAAATATCACAAACTTTTCCAACAGAGAACAACGTAGAGTTGACCATGTTTTTGGCATCGGCTATGATGATGACCTCAAACTTGCAAAAGAGACTTTAATGCAAATCGTTAAAGCTGACAGCAGAATACTCCAAGACCCAGAGCCATTTGTAGCAGTTAACGAACTTGCAGACTCAAGTGTAAACTTTGTTGTTCGTGCATGGACAAGTACAGATGATTACTGGGGTGTATATTTTGATATGCTCGAGAGTGTAAAACTGACATTTGATGAAAAAGGAATCTCTATCCCTTATCCTCAAATGGATGTTCACACAGACAAATAAAAACTTAAATTCAAAACAAGGAAACAAACATATGAAAAAAATTCTACTTACTTCACTCGTAGCTTCTGCTTTTGCACTCAGTGCTCAAGCAGCAGATGCAAATGCTTTAGTCACACACACAGAGATGGGTTATATCCAAACAGATGGGAATACAAAAACAAAAACATTCAACCTTGATGCAAAAGCAAAAAAAGCATGGGATAAACATGTGGGTACTTTAAAAATTGATGGACAATATGCTCAAAATGATGATATAGAAACAAAAAACAAGTACATCATTGAAGCGAACTACGACTATATGATCTCAACAAAATTCTCTTTTAACTACTTAGCTGGTTACAAGTCTGACAGATATGCTGGTTTTGCATACCAAACATACACAGGTCCGGGTGCAAAATACCAAGCTGTAAAAACTGACAATCATAACTTAAGTGTTGATGGAAATATCCTTTATTCATCAGACAAATCTTATGTGACAAAAGATACAAACAACTACTCTTCATACAGAGTACAAGCTATCTACGCATGGCAAATAGTAGAAAACTTGAAGTTTAGTCAAGAAGCAAGCCTCAGAGGTTCTTTTGAAAATACTGACAACTACTTCGCATATTCAAAAACTGCCTTAACAAGTAAGATTTCAGACATCTTCTCTGCAGGTGTAAGTTATAAAGTTGATTATGTAAACAAACCACTTGCTCCAAAAAACACAGACTCTACACTTACTTTCAACCTAATTATGGACTACTAGTCCGTAATTAGTCTATTCTACTTTTTTTGCGAGCCCTTTTAATTGTATTAAGTCAAGTTTATCTTTAGGTCTATTTGAAGCAGTTTTATTTTTTATGATGTCGTTTATCTCTAAAGAGTAAACTTGTATCTCATCAAATTCTACAAGTTGTTTATTCTTCCAGGCATCTTCAAAATTCACTCCATCAAGAGCATGAAATATATTTATGGCATTCTCCTTAGTTTTCTCTATCCACAAATCTATGTCATATGTTGACCTAGAATAACCCACTTTGGACATCGCATAAGCCCCAGCTATAAGAAACTTTACATTATGTTTGTTAAAGAGAAAAATTATATCTTGATAATCTTGTGTAAGGTACATAAGAGCTACTTATGAGTAAGTAATAAACTTCACAATTGATTTATCAACTCTCTTTGGAGGAAATTGTCCAGTCTTTTCTTTCCATGCTTCTTGTGATAATCGGGCTAATAGCTCCCAAGAACTTTTAACATCAAGATGAGTA
This sequence comes from Sulfurimonas sp., assembly GCF_026988655.1. Lineage (GTDB taxonomy): Bacteria > Campylobacterota > Campylobacteria > Campylobacterales > Sulfurimonadaceae > Sulfurimonas. The sequence goes on from NZ_JALSKT010000014.1 coordinate 17,386, forward strand.
TGAAAACTGTGGTGTTCATCCGAGTGTAAACTCATTTTAGCATATGTTATTTTATTTTTTCGTTTCAGCGCTCTCTCTTCAATGGAAGACATTTTCACCCCTTATGTTATGTTTGTATTATATCATTTTTTGCTAGATGTCGATAAAGTAAATACAAATTAAAGACGGAGTTCTCGTTCTCTCATCCACAAACTTATAAATATAAACGCAGTAAATACAATGATACTTGAACTTAAAAAGAGATACTTTGGATACCATTCGTAGATGTATCCAGAGAGTAGTGCCCCGCTAAAACCTCCCAATCCATAGCTTATGCCTGAAAAAAACTGTTGTGCAAGGCTTTTGTTTTTGTATAGATGAAACAAGTAACTAATAGCGGCGGTGTGAAAGAGTGCAAAACTCAAAGCATGTAAAGACTGTGCGAAAAATAAAACATTGAGATTTTGAGGAAAATAAAAAACTAAAAGCCATCGAAACGCAGTGGCAAGAATAGTAAGCTGCAAAATTTTAAGTAGATTAAAATGGAGGAATTTTCCCTGCACAAAAAACATAATGACCTCTATCAGTACCCCAAAACTCCAAAGATAGATAGTCATATCTAAAGATATCCCATAGTCTGTTTCATAAATAGTAAAAAAATTATAAAAAGCACCAAAACTCATCTGTACAAGCAAAAGCCCAAGCCAAAGCTTGTAGTCTTGCAGCAGGTTGATGTCATTAGTCTCTTTTTTTGCTCTTTTTTCTTCATGTTTTGGGGCGATACTTTGAACTTTGTAGCCTACAAACGCAGTAAATACCACAAAAAAGAGTAAAAAATCAAGTGCAACATAAGCTGAGCTTAAAAACTTCACAAGCACCAAAGCAACGACAATAAAGCCCACCGAGCCAAAAAGTCTTACCTTCCCGTACATCTCTTTGCCTATACTATCCAAAGCAATAACTTCGACATAGGGTAACATCAAACTCATACCTATACCAAGAGCGACATTTGAAGCAAGTAGAAGGTAAAAACTTTCTAATGAAAAATAAAATGCAATAGCACTCAAAATGGCTAAAAGCAATGAAAACTTGAAAACTACTGCGTTTAGACGCATCCCTCGCATAAAAAGAAAAGGCAAGATAAAACGCACTAAAGGAGATGCTGCAAAGATGATACCTATCTCGCTTGCATCATAGCCCACTTCACTGAGCACTTTAGGTAAAAAGATGATGTAAATCCCAACAATAGAAAAGTAAAAGTAGTAAAATAGTGATAATATCATAAACATAAGGCGTAATATATCATATTTGTAACAAAAATATGTTAGTATAAATTTTCATTGCCATCCTAGAGTAAACTAGCGAATCATTAGTTTACTCTAGGATGGCAATAACTTTAAAAAGGGGAATATTCCATGATATTAGAAATGAAACCTGATGACTTTATCATATCTAAAACAGATACAAAAGGTCGTCTAACTTATGTAAATAAAATCTTTATGACAATGGCAGAGTACTCAGAAGAGGAACTTTTGGGAAAACCGCACAATATCGTACGCCATCCCGAGATGCCAAAAACAGTCTTTAAACTTCTTTGGAGTCGCATACAAAATAAAGAAGAGATTTTTGCTTTTGTTGTGAACAAAACTAAAAAAGGCAATGAGTACTGGGTTTTAGCAAATGTAACAACTTCAGTGGATGAGAGAGGTAATATCATCGGATTTTATTCAGTCAGAAGAAAACCAAGCGATAACGCACTCAACATTATCAAACCACTCTATGCTAAAATGCTACAAGCAGAACGCAGCGGTGGCATAGCTGCTGGAGAAAAAGTTTTAAACGATGCACTATTTCAAGAAGGAGTTTCATATGATGAGTTTATCATCGCTATTCAAGGATAACAACAAAGTCTCTTCAGATGAGCTATTTAAAACGATGACAAAAGTCATCAAAGAAGCGGCACAAGGGAACTTAGAATCACGTGTCACACACATCCCAGATGACAACTCCCAAATGTCAGAATTTGCTTGGGCTTTGAATGATATGCTTGACCAAACAGAAGCATTTATGCGTGATACGGCTACGGCCATAGAGTTCGCTGCGGCAGGGAAAACCTTTAGACATCCTTTCCCAGAGGGTCTTCATGGGATATACAAATATACATCAAACCAACTCAATGGCGCTATCAGCTCCATAGCCAACGGATATAAAACAAAAATGCTTGGAGAACTCTCTGCCCAATTCACTCGTCTTGGTGGTGGTGTAGCCAAAGGGCTTGGTGTCATTCAAGTCGATATCCTCGCTTCTTCTGAAAATGCCAAAGATATTGTAAGCGTGGCAGAACAAACTGCTGAGCAGTCTTCTTCAAGTCTTCAAAGTGTTATAGAGATCTCTCAAAGACTCGGTTCTTTAGTTGAGCTTATAGGCTCTTCGCATGAGGGTATCATCTCGCTTGAGGGACGTTCACGTGAAATCTCTGATGTTGTTGGACTCATCAAAGACATCGCAGACCAGACCAATCTTCTCGCACTAAACGCAGCCATAGAAGCTGCACGTGCAGGTGAGCATGGACGTGGCTTTGCCGTGGTTGCTGATGAAGTAAGAAAACTAGCAGAACGTACACAAAAAGCGACAACGGAGATAGAGATAAACATCTCAACCCTGCAACAAGAAGCAAACGATATGCGTACTAACTCTAATGAGATTAGTACCATAGCGCAAGAATCAAATGAAGTCATCAGCAAATTTGAAGACACCTTTACAGAGCTCAATTCTTTAGCAGACAACTCTTACCAAACTGCCATCAGAATTCAAAACCGTCTCTTTACAACACTCGTAAAAGTTGACCATATCCTTTTCAAATCAAATGCTTACTCAACAGTGCTGAGTGGAAATAAAGAAAAAGTATTTCCAGATCACCACAACTGTCGTATGGGTAAATGGTATGATGGTCTTGGAGCAGAGCGTTTTGGACACACGAAATCATTTAAAGATATGGCAACGCCACATGCAACTGTTCACGATAGCGTCTTTAAAAACCTTGAATATGTTAAAGAAGACTCTGTACTCAAATATGACCACCCTCAAAAAGTTACAGAAAACTTTGTTAGGATGGAAAAAGCATCAGAGCAACTCTTTAGTGATTTGGATAAAATGCTTGATGAATATCAAAATGGAAAGAAAAAGTAGGCGTTTACTAAACATTTACTTATAATTATTATAATTACACATCTCAATTATGTTTTCCCCTTTCATAAGAAGAGATATATACTCCTATAAATTTTTAAAACGGCTGAGTTTTCTCCCTTTTTATTCTCAGCCGTTTTTGCTACACTTCGTTTATGAAAATCATACTCACAACTTTAAACTCAAGATTTACCCATTCGGCTATTGGTTTGCGATATCTTTATGCCAATATGCAAGAGCTACAAGAAAATACTTCTATACAAGAGTTTAGTATCAATGATGCCATCCAAACCATCGCAGAAAAACTTCTCATTCATCAGCCTGACATCATCGGTATCGGTGTCTATATCTGGAATGCAACAGAGGTACGTGAGCTTATTCACATCATCAAAAAAGTCTCACCACAGACGCGTATCATACTTGGTGGTCCTGAAGTCACGTATCTTCCTTTTCGTGTAAACTTTGACGATGCTGATTATATCATTCAAGGTGAAGGTGATTTGGCTTTTTATGAGCTTTGTAAAGACATCCTAAACGCAGTAGCCAAAGAACGTATCATCAAAATGACTGCACCAAACCTTAAAGCAATAGCACTTCCTTATCGTTACTACACGGATGATGACATCAAAAACCGCTATATTTATGTAGAGATTTCTCGTGGTTGCCCTTTTGAGTGTGAATTTTGTCTCTCCTCCATGGATGAAAAAGTACGTGCCTTTAATCTTGATGATGTCCTTGATGAGTTTGAAATACTTTGGCAAAGAGGGGCGAGAAACTTTAAGTTTGTTGATAGAACATTTAACCTCAACATGAGGGCAGCCAACAGGATCTTAGACTTCTTCTTATCAAAAGAGCCACCCTACTTTGCCCACTTTGAAGTCATACCCGACCATTTTCCAGCCTCTCTGCGAGAAAAGATAAAAAGCTTTCCTCATGGGGCTTTGCAACTAGAGATAGGCATACAAACACTCAATCTTGAGATAGCGAACAATATCTCAAGACAACTCAAACTAGATAAGATAAAAGATAACATTAGCTTTTTAGAAAATGAAACAACAGCACATATTCATCTTGACTTGATTGTCGGTCTTCCCGGGGAGTCTTTAGAGAGTTTTGGAGACAACCTTGATGCACTTATGGCTATGAGTTCTTGCGAGATTCAAATAGGCATCCTCAAAAAACTCTCAGGCACACATATCAGCCGACATGATCTACTCGAGGGAATGGTCTACAGTGATATTCCACCCTATGATATTCTCAAAAACAACAAACTCAGCTTTAATGACATTCAAATAATGAAACGTTTTGCAAGGTTTTGGGACCTCTACTACAACAGCGGTAACTTCAAAACAAGCCTGCCGCTGCTTTGGCAAGAAACAAGCGTCTATAAAAACTTTTATGCCTTTGGTCTTTGGATATATGAACAAACAGACGCAACATGGAAAATCTCCCTCCAACGTCAAGGAGAACTCCTCTTTAGCTATCTAAGTGAAGTAAAAAAACTTGATAAACAAAATATAGCTGATGCAATGTTAGAAGATATGATGAAGTTAAAAGGAAGAGCCATTCCAGCCTACCTCAAACCATTTGCCCAAGGTTTCACAACAAATGCAAAGCTTGGAACCTCAGGATTTAACAAAAGACAGAACTAAGAAAGCAGAAGTTTTTCCAACTCTTTAGATGATTTGATATGATGCAAAGAGAGGTCTATACTCTGCATCTCACAACTTGCAATAGTATCTTTTAAGATAGTATCAATGCCTAGTTTTATCTCCTCACAACGGCAAGCTCCATTATCTAAAACAAGAAAATCATCCCCAAAAATTCTAAAAACCATATCACTTAAACAATGCTCTTTTACATACAAAGCCACCTTTGTTAAAGTAAGGTCACCTGCATTCCAGCCACTCTCTTTGTTGTATCTTGAAAAATTTTTCATCATAAACATATGCAGTTTCGTATATGTACAATCATAATTATTTTGCACAATCTTTACATCAAAGTAACTTTGATTGTACAGATCTGTAAGCCTGTCTTTATAAAAGTAAGCAAATCGCTCTTTTTCTAAAGCCGTATTAGGGAGTTGATTGATCCCATCATCAAGCTTTATATCTGCTAGTGCTACTAAAGCAGCTTCAACCACTTTTACATTAAACTGTATGCCTTTTAAACTTCCTATCTCTTCAAGCGCATCTTGTACACTTTTACGCCCTTTATATATTCGGTTTGTCGTCATTGCATCAAAAGTATCTGCAACCATCATCACTTTAGCAAATTCATTAATTTCCTTAGACCTGATGCCTCTTGGATAACCACTCCCATCACAGCGTTCATGATGATCTCTCACTATGTCAGCTAACTCTTTAAACATTGGAATGCCAACAAGAAGTCTATAGCCAACTTCTGCATGCTCTTGGATAAGTTTATACTCCAAATCATTGAGCTTTTGAGGTTTTAAAAGAACCACATCTGGGGTTGCCACTTTGCCTATATCGTGTAAAATCCCTGCTTTATATACTTTCTCACACGCTACATCACTATAGTGCATCTCTTTTGCTATCATCTTACTGTAGGTGGCAACGCGCTCAGAGTGTCCCGCGGTATAAGTATCTCTCTCTTCTATCATCGTCACCATTGCCAAAAGTGTTTTTTCGTAATTTTGCTTTTGAAAATGTATCATAGTACTTAACTCTGAAGTTTTTTGTTCAACCATTCTTTGCAAGCTCTGTTTATACTCTTCATTTTCTTTAAAGGTGTGCAATTTTTCACTTATCTTAAAAAGTTCATAATTGAGCTGTTCAAAATCAAAAGGTTTTAAAACATAGCCATCAACTCCAAGCTTAATTGCACTTATCATATAGTCAGATTCACTATGTGCTGTTGTAATTAAGATAGCTTGTTCATTGTTGATTTTTCTTATCTTTGCTATCATATCTATCCCATTCATCACAGGCATAGACAAATCACTAACGACAATGTCAAAATCCTCTTTGGTGTACGCTTCTAGCCCTTCTTTTCCATTTTTTGCTACGACAACTTTTAAAAAAAAGTTTTCTAAATACGCCATCATCTCCTTTCTAATGGGAGCATCATCTTCTACATATAAAACATTTAAAGTTTGTGCCAAAGTTTTTAGTTGCTTTATGTAATTCATCTGTTTATCTTATCTAAAATATGCTAAAATAGAAAATGCAAAAATCTAAATATGTCGGTATTGGTGTCAGTACTGGAGGACTTGTTACACTCAAAAAGCTACTAGCACTTTTACCGACACAAGAAAATATTACCTATTTTATAGCGCAACACCTTGATGTAAATACTAAAAGTCATCTCGAAGAGATTCTCTCACCTTACACAAAAATACCCTTACATACAATGCAAGTGAGAGAAACATTTGCAGTAAACTCCATCAACATTATTCCACCTGGATATAATTTATTTTGCGAAAATGGCACTTTAGTTTTAGAAAAAAATTCTCTTGCACAACATCTTCCAACACCCTCTGCTGATAAGCTCTTTGAAGCACTTGCTATGTGTAAAAAACAAGATAGTATCGGCATAGTTCTTACAGGAACAGGGCATGATGGATCTAGCGGGATTGAAGAAATTAAGCGTTATGGTGGTAAAACATTAGCCCAATCCCCCATGGAAGCCCTCTATCAAGATATGCCACAAAATGCCATTGACACTGGTTTTATCGACGATGTACTCAGTATTAAACAAATCGCCTATGAGTTGAAACTTATAGCACAGCAAAGCATCAAACCACTTGCTCAAATCACAAAACTTTTACGAGAAAAAGAACACTTTAACATAGAAAAATACAAAGAGGAAACAATTAGTAGACGACTAGAGCGACGTATGATGCTCACCGATTCCAAAGATATACATCAATACCTGGAGTATCTTAAAAAACATGAAGAGGAGCTTCATATCCTTAGACAAAGTCTACTCATCGGAGTGACAGAATTTTTTAGAGATGCAAAAGCTTTTGATGGTTTAAAAAAAGAGTTGCTGCAGTATCTCGCAGACAAACCAAAACAGTATAATTTTCGAGCATCTTGCATCGCTTGCTCAACTGGCGAAGAAGCTTACTCTCTTGGCATCATCTTAGCCGAGACAAAAGAAGAGCTACACAAAGAGTTTGAGGTCACTATCTTTGCTACAGATATCAACGACACAGCACTCAGCATCGCAAGAAAAGGTTTTTATGCTCATAAATCTTTTGATGGTATGGATAAGCAACGCCTAGAAAAGTATTTTATAGCGCTCGAGGATGGCTACAAAGCAAATGACACCTTGCGCTCACAAATCATTTTTAGCCATCATGACATCTTAAGTGATCAGCCTTTTCTTAAACAAGACCTTATTATATGTAGAAATTTTATGATTTATATTAATGCAGATATACAGACAGAGCTTTTTAAAATCTTTTACCATTCACTCAAAGAGGATGGACTCTTGTTTTTAGGCTCATCTGAGACAGCACTTCTAAGCGCTGAATACTTTAGAGAAATCGCTGCGCAATCAAAAATCTACAAAAGACAGAAGATAAAAAAACCCTTTAACATACCATCTCGTTACTTGTCTAAACAACTGCAAACACAATACAATCAGCCTTCATTACAAAAAAGCAGCACCAAACTACCACAGATTGAATCTGAAATCACCCACACAATGTTTGAGATATTGTCTTCAAAAACAATCGTAGTCAATCCTAACTTTTCCATAGTCTATAAACAAGGGGATTTCCCATTTTTAGAGATTCCTGATGGCTTTGTAACGCTCAATGTCATAGAAAACTTGCATCAAGCCCTACGTTACGATGTCACAAAACTGCTCAATAAAGTTCTCAAATCCCATACAACTCAAAGCACAAAGTTTATTGAACTCGATGTACAAAATCAGCAAAAAATTTTTGTTCGAGTGACGGCTTCTTGGCTCAAAGAAAAAAAGGAAGACTCCTTTATCCTACTCTATTTTGAAGATCTCAATCCAGAGCAACTGCAGTTTAATGCACAGAGGCATTATATAGCTGACGAATCCGAAGTTATCAAAAACCTCACTGCTCAAATCACTACCCTTAAAGAAGACAATACCCATATCTTAAAAGAAGTCGCTTCTTCAAAAGAGAATATGCAACTCCTTTATGAAGAACTACAAAGTGCCAATGAAGAACTCCAAAGCTCAAACGAAGAGTTAGAAACCAGCAATGAAGAGTTACAAAGTTCAAACGAGGAGTTGCATTTATCCATAGCTAATGAGCAAAAACTTCAAAGAAACCTCTCTTTAATTCTTGAGTCAACCTATGATGGCATCATCGGTTTGGATAAAAAAGGTAAACATACCTTTGTAAATAATGCAGCACTCCAAATCCTCGGATACAAAGAAGAGGAGTTGTTGGGCAAAGAGGCACATCATACTTGGCATCACACCAAAGCAAACGGAGAGAACTATCCTCTCAAAGAGTGTACTCTACATTATCACCTCTCACGAGGGAAAAAATTACAACAAAAAGATACCTTTTGGACAAAAAATGGACAAGCAGTACAAGTACAAGTATTTCAAAATCCAATAATAGAAGATGGAAAAACTATAGGGGCAGTTGTCTCATTTCACGACATAACAAAAGAGAATAGACTTACACATGAGCTCTATCTACAAGAAAACCTTTACAGACTCACTTTCGAAGAAGCAGATATTGGGATAGCACACACCTCCCTTGATGGACATTTCAAAGATGCAAACAAGTATCTTTGTAATCTACTTGGATATACAAATGAAGAGTTTTTAAAGTTAACAGTTGCACAAGTCACGCATCCACAAGACCAAGACACAGATAAAGAGATGCTTCAAAACCTGCAAAATGGGCTGCAAGCTTCTTATCATATTGAAAAAAGATATATCCATAAAAATGGTGATACCGTATGGGTAAATTTAGCTGTTGTTTTGCTCAAAGATGCCTTTGGAAAACCGCTCTATTTTCTTAAAATTATTCGAGATATTACCCAACTTAAACTCCTTATGTATCAGCTCGAAGTAGAAAAAAATAAATTTCAAAATATCTTAGAGTTTACCCCTATTCCGATAATGTTATATAGCCAAGATAAGGGTCATATCTTGTTTATAAATCAAAACTTTGAAGAGACAACAGGCTACACGCTTGAAGAAGTTTCAAATATAGACAGCTTAGTAGAGAAACTCTTCTCAAAAGGTGCGCCAACAAGTCAAGAAGCAATGAGGACTTACTTTGAAAATCCACTTGCTACAAAACAGTTTGAACAAAGCTTCCAAACAAAAGAGAACAAGCATAGAGTAACTGTTCTAAACGCAGTAAGACTTGAAGATGCAAATATCGTAGAGACAAATCTTTATCTTATCGCAATGATAGATATCACAGAGATACAGAAAAAAGATGAACTTCTTATAGCACAGTCACGTCAAGCTGCCATGGGTGATATGCTCGCTATGATTGCGCATCAATGGAGACAGCCACTAAGCGTTATCTCTATGGTATCGAACAATATTCAAGCACAGATAGCACTAGAAGATAAGATAGACTCTCCATCTTTGAAAAACTTTATAACTACCATCAATGAACAAACACAGTACCTTTCACATACTATTGATGATTTTAGAAATTTTTTTAAACCTGATAAACAAAAAGAGCATATGAGCTTACATGAGCTTATAAAAAAACTCAAACATCTCGTAGATAAAGCGCTACAAGACAATAACATTAGGCTTGAGTACACACAAACAAAAGATATAAAACTCTATACTTATCAAAATCAACTCCTACAAGTACTTCTTAATATCGTCAACAACGCAAAAGATGCCATCAAAGAGAAAAATGTTTCTGATGCGCACATCGTCATATCAGCACAAGAGAGTAAGGGTAAATTGTTACTACGTATTTGTGACAATGGGGGAGGTATCGACCCACAAGTGATAGATAAACTAGGGGAACCTTATGTCACTACAAAATCTAAAAATGGAACAGGATTAGGGCTTTATATGTCCAAAATCATCCTTGCAAAACATCTCAATGGAACACTCTCTTGGAGTAGTAACAACAAGGAGACTTGTTTTACTGTTAGCTTGCAAATATGAAATTTCTTGTCACAATATTTTTCTTATTGGCAGTGTTTTTAAATGCTAAACTTATCTCTCAAGATTTGGAGCAAAGAGCCCAGAAGAAGTATGGTGAATTTGCTAAGAACCGTTTTATATCTATACAAAAAGATTTACTTGACAAGTACAAAGATGCAGATGAATTGACAAAGCTAAACGCAGTAAACACTTGGGTGAATGCGCTTAGATATGCAAGTGATAGAACTGTTTATGGAGTCGCAGATTATTGGGCTACTTTGTATGAGTTTGTCGGTAAAGACAAGGGTGACTGCGAAGACTACACCATCGCAAAGTATTATATACTCAAAGAAATGGGTGTTGACCCGCATAAAATGAAGTTTACTTATGTTGTTTATAGAGACAGACGGGGTGCGCTTGTAGCACATATGGTACTCTCATATCTCAAAAAACCAAATCAAAAATCAAAATCTGACATACTCATACTTGGCAATAATAACAAAAGAGTTCTGCCAGCAAGCCAAAGACCAGACCTTCTTAAGATGATAAAAATGATCAATGGCGACACAGGTCCAAAATCAAAAAAATGGAAAAAATTAGAAGCCAATATGAAAAGGAAAAAATTATGACACTCTTTAAGCAAATGGCACTTGCCGTATCCATACTTATACTTACAATTTTAGGTGCGGTGATGATGCAAAATTATCAAAGTGCTAAAAAAGACATGGTAGAAGCCCTCTACCAAACAACTGTGAACAACATTTCAACTTTGAGCAATAAACTTTCTCAAAATGCGAATATTCCTACTCTGATGAGAGAGGTGATCAACTCTCAAGTGGGTACAACAGAAACAGATAAAACACCTGCCATTATTAAAAGCATTATAGATGCTGAATTTGACAGTGGGTACTACAAGCTTATAGAGTTCAAAACAGATCATTATGATTACAAGCAAATAGATATGAGTCCTCCTGAGGGTGTTCCTTCGTGGTTTATCAACTTTGCAAACATTGAGCTCAAACCTGTTGTGGGCGAAGTAAATTCTGGTTGGACACAGCTAGGGACACTGACCGTACAAGCAGATGCAAACATCATATATAAAGCTTTATACCGAACATTTATAAATCTTTTATATCTTTTTAGTCTTTTTTCTGCTATCTCTATTTTGGCAATAAATATTTTACTTCACTTCATACTGAGACCTGTCAAAATGATGAAAAAGCAAGCAGAAGCAATACTCAAAAATGAGTTTATCATCCAAAAAGAAGAGCCGTACACAACGGACTTTAAAGAAGTTGCACTCGCTATGAATTCAATGGTCACAAGAGTAGAAGAGATCTTTCGTAAAGCAACACAAGAAGCTAAACGCAACAAAGAACTACTCTATAACGACCCTGTCACAAAACTCTACAATCGTAGATATTTAATGATCAAACTTCCCGAACTACTTACAATTGAAAGCAAAAGCAATGGAGGTACTATCATTTTAGTATCACTTGATGGAGCAGAAGTCATCAACCAAACACTTGGTCGACAAGAAGCTGACAACATTTTTTATGAAATAGCAAAGATTTTTACAAGCACGCTTCATACTTTTCATGAGGGTATTGTAGCAAGAGTAAACGGTACTGAATTTACTATGGTTATACCAAACTGTGAAAAAGAAGATGCACTTGGTATCATAGAGCGTATAAACAAAGCCTTTAATGCACTCCTTCAAGAAAACAAACTTCAAACAACACAGGTAAAAATAAATATAGGTGCTTATAAATATACTACCGGTGTAGATGTTAGTGACCTACTAACAAAAGTTGATACTGCTCTGCTAAAAGCAAAAGCAGATGAAACAAACAATGTATACTTTTACCAAGAAGAGTTTTCAAACGAAGCCCTCTCTAAAACACAATGGAGAGAGATGCTTGATGAAGCTATTCACACCAACAGCTTCACTATACAGTTTTATGATGCAATTGATACACAAACAAAAAAGATCTTCCACAAAGTACTTACATTTAATCTTCTGAGTAAAGATGGAGATACATATAGCTATGGTGAGTTTATTGCTCCTGCTATTAATTTTGGGATGACAACAAAGCTCTATCTGATTATATTAGACAAACTATTTTTAGAGCATAAATATAGACGCATTGAAGAGAACTATGTTGTCAGACTTCCTAAGGAGTTCTTAGAAGATGAGGATATGCTTGAACAGCTCTCTCATCTTTTTGCAAAATATCCAAAAACTATGAGACACCATCTCTTCTTTGAAGTGACAGATAGTTTTGCTATCCATGATACTGCGACACTTAAAGGATATGTAGACTTGTTTAGAAAGTACAAGTTTGGTTTTGGGATAAACTCCTTTACAGGTGAAGCAAATGACTTTGAATATCTTAAAGAAATTAGCCCTGAATTTTTAAAAGCAGATGTAAACTTCTTGCTTGATCAGTCAACTACTTCTATGGCGGCACTACAACTTGTTGCAAATTCACTTAATGTTGAGATTATTGCGAGCTTTGTGACAAAGCAAGAAGAGGTACAAGAGTTAACAAAATATCAAATTACTAAAATTCAAGGACCCGTCACGGATAACTTTTAATCTTTCTGTGATAGAATAAGTGATAATAAAATTAAGGATGGGAATACAATATGTTTGGGAACAGCAAGAAGATAGCAGCACTTGAAGCAGAATACAAAAAAAGAATTCAAGAACTAGAGCAGGAAAACTCACAACTTACAAATGAGCTTTATCAGCTCAAAAACACACAACAACCAGAATCAAATAAGAATGAAAAGGTTTGCCAAGAGCTCCAAGAGATACTTCTAGGGAGCTATAGTGATGGAACGCAATTTTTGCAAGGTGTTATCGAAGAAGATTTATCACTATTAGAAGAGATAAATGAGCTCAATGCAAAAACAAATGACCGCATACAAGATGTCTCCGAGCAAACACAGGAGATATCTTCTGCGATAGAGAACATCCAAGAACACGCAAATACTTTAGGTGATGACTCTAACTCCCTCAATGACAGCGTTATGTCTATCGCAGAGATTATCAACCTCATTAAAGATATCTCAGACCAAACAAATCTTCTTGCCCTAAACGCAGCCATAGAAGCTGCTCGCGCAGGTGAGCATGGACGCGGTTTTGCCGTCGTTGCTGATGAAGTAAGAAAACTTGCAGAGCGTACACAAAAAGCAACACAAGAAGTGGAGATCAACATTAATGGACTCAAGCAAAACTCTAACTCCATGATGGAAATCAGTAGTACTTTTGCAGATGAGACTTCAAAAGTCATGAGCATCATAGATGACTTTAGCCAAAATATTGATAAAGTTGTCCAAAATTCTGATGAAATCAGAGAAAAAACGCAAGAACTCACCAATGAGCTCAATGTAAGTAATGGAAAAATTGACCATATTGCCCTGAAGATCACAGGATATAAAGCAATCATAAGTAAAGATATAGTGAGCATCGCAGATGAGCATAGTTGTCGATTTGGCAAATGGTTTAACACTATCTCTACAGGTTTACTCAAAGGTGATTCACATCTATCAAGTATCAGTAAGCATCATGAAGTCGTACATCAAGGCATCAAGCGAGCTATGGAACTAGCAAAAAAAGGTGAAGAAGAAAAAGCACTTGAAGAATGTAGAAAAGTTGAGCATGCAAGTGAAATAGGCTTTTCAGAACTACTTCAAGCTGTGCGTAACGCTTCTTAAACTCCTCTGGAGTTTAAGCCTTTTGTTAAAGTATCATCTATCTCTTTCATATACTCTTTATTTAGTTTTTCCAACTCCCTGTCAAGCTTCACTATGATATCTTTGTTTGTATTTGGATGACGGCAAATTCGTAAAATAATTTCAGCATACACATCAAACTCTGGATGTGGTCGGAGTCCAAGTTTTTTTGGGATTTTTCCATGATATTTGAGAAGTAGGTCAACTGCCTTTTCAAGCTCTTTTGTTGTTGATTTTTTATCGCGAATGATAGCTAGAAGTGTTTGCATATCATGCTTCTCTTGGGCTCTATTTTCTTTAAGAATATTTTTCTTTTTGACTTGCTTATTTTGCTTTTTTTTAGGGTTATAAACAAGAAAAAATGTTAAAACTACTAAAACAGCGACTAAACCTGCTATTGATTTTAACAATAATATTACATCCATTAGCTATGCCCTCATAAAAAAGTCAGATAATTTAAAAGACAAAAGGAATCACCCTTTTTGTTTTACTGATATATGTTTCATACTCAGGATTATGGCATTTCCAAAGACTCTCTTCATACAACATTTTCACCAAAAGCGTTACAACAAGAAGAAAATATAAAACTAACTCATAATAAGTAAAATAGATAAGCGCAACCCCCAACATACTCAAAAGCACTGAGAGATACATGGGATGACGAATATAAGTGTAAACACCAGTCATGACAAGTTCGCAGTTTTCCTTGATATCTGGACGAATATTAAAGTTTCCACTTTCATGCTCTTTAATTGCTAAAAGTCCAATGACTATACCAAGAACTAAAACAGCTGCGCCAACAAAGGGATACTGCGTTTGAGAACCTATGGGCAAGAGCATCAAAAATATAATAAAAAACTGTAAGCCTACTAAAATTCTACTCTTCATTTTCGTCTTCTTTTTTTTGCTTCATTATACTTAAAACAACCACAAACAAAAGTGAAAAAAGCACACTCACAAAAATAATAGCATACCCCGTAGGTAAATCCAAATGATAAGAGACAAAAAGCGCTAACAAAACACTCAAAGAACCAAAAATAGTTGCAAAAGCAAAAGGATTAAAACGACTTTGCACAAGTCCTGCATACGAGGGGGCTATCAAAAGAGTAAAGACCACCAAAACACCTGCAGACTGCACCGAAGAAGTAACAGTAACAGCTAACATCGTAAAAAATAAGAGTTCTTTTTTAAGACCAGCTAAACGAGGATATAAAACAAACATAACAAAAGCAACTGTTGCATATATGGCTAAACTTTTATACAATTCATCACTAGATGTGAACAGTATATCTGCCGCACTCAGCTTGGAAAAAAGCTCCGTTCCCTCAGAACTCTGTGCCAAAATGAGCATAATAGCTGAGATACCAAGAGCATACAAAAGACCGATGAAAGCCTCTATCTTTGAAACTTTTTTTGTCGCCCATGTAATGATAAACGCAGCGAGTAGTGCAAAAGAAAACGTCATCGCTGTTTGATAACTTCCATCCATAAAAGCAACACTTATCGCCATCCCAACAGCAGCAATCTGCCCTATGGCAAGATCAGTAAAGATAACCCCACGCTTGATTATTTCCAATCCAAAAACTGTATGAATGAAAACGAGCGCTATAGCCAGCACAAAAGCTGGCCATAACAGTTCGATTAGTGACATATTCTTTTCGCTATTGTGTTATAAAACTCTTCTAAAGTTTTACTTCCATCAGCACCTACATCGTGAGGTATAACCTCTACTTTTGCTCCCGTTTTTTCTGCTATGAATTTTGCAGTTTTTTTCTCATGGTATATATCTTGTAAAATCATATGCACACCATTTTCTTTTATGATATTTATCAGTTGTATTGTATGTTTTGAACTTGGTGCAATTCCTGGAAGTGGCTCAATAGTACCGTAACTTTTGTAATCATATCGATTTAAAAAGTAGTTAAAAAGTTGATGATACTGTATTACTTTTTTATCTTTACATGTTGCCATCTTTGCATCAAACTTTTCTAAATATGCCTGCCACTCTTTTGAAAATTCTGCAAGATTTTGTTGATATGCTTGTGCGTGTTCTGGGTCTATTTGAGCTAATTTTCCTGCTATAGCTTTAGCCATAATAAGTACCGTATGTGGATCTGTCGAGTAATGAGGGTTTCCTTGTGCATGTACATCACCAAAAGCACGAGAAACAGATGCAGGCACATCAATCATAGGTACAAAATGCGACATATCTAAAAGCCCTTTTGCCCCATTTCGAATTTTTGCATTATGTGCTGCTCTTAAAAGAGGCGGTAACCAACCAAGTTCTAAGCCTCCACCATTGATGATAAGCAAATCTGCACGACGCAACTTAGCAATCAAAGAGGGTTTTGGAACAATAAAGTGAGGGTCATACTTTGCACTGCCAAGTACAGTGACATCGACTAAATCTCCTCCCACTTTTTTTGCAATCACACCCATTGTTGCATAGGTAGCGTCAACTTTAACTGAACCAAAAGTAACTGTTGTAAGTAAAACACTTAGTAATAATAATATTTTTTTCATTTTTTTTCCTAATAATTATGTGCGCCATGCGCACCTGTTGCAATGTTTAAACTCAACATCACTTCATTCATATCTTTTCTCTCACCAGCCATAATTTTTGTCCTATCATACGTGTATGAAAGTCGTAGTCGTGACATAGGAAATGGTTTATACTCAAGCATTGCTGTATATCTATCTAAGTTGTCTGTATCTATACCTGCATAAGCAGTTAAATCCGTATCATTTTGCGTGATGGCATCGTAACGAAATCCAGCCGAGTAGTTATTGTTGTATTGATACACAAGCTCACCGTAAAGTCCTGCTTGTTTATCTTTTCTTGTTCCTAGATCTTTGTTTCTATAAAGATATTCACTTTGCCAAATAAGCGCACTATAACTTCCTAGCTGATCTCGAAGTGTCAAATCTACTCCATAAATATTTGTCGGATTTGAACTCCCATCTAATGCATCCACATTTTTTCCATGTGCTAAACTCACACCAGCCAAGATAGATAAGTCTTCGCCAACATCAACACTTGACTTTACATAGCCAACATAAAGGCTATTTCCATTGTCTGTATCACCAAAACTTCTGTCATTTGAACCTTGCATAGCTTCAACTCCAGCCATAATGTATGTGTCTGTTGGAGCAACCCATTGGAGTTGTACTCCTGCATCGCTTATCGCATCAGGACCAAAAAGAGCTTCATAGATAATAGGCTGTGAGTCAAAATTCCAAGAGTGTTGATGTTTTGAGTTTATGCGTCCAAAATGACTTTTAAATTTTCCTGCACGTATTCTCAGTCCATAAGGTAAGGCTGTCGTTTGCACATATGCTTCGCCTATCTCAAACTCATTTGGCTGCAAATGAAAAATTGTAAACGCTTCAAAATAAGGATCTACTACAGAGTGCATCGCAACTTCTGCATAATTAAAATTAAATCCTTTGTCTTTGTTAAATGGTAAAGGAGCAGTACTAGCAGGTATAAACCCGGGTAGAGCAAAGTTAGCATAGTCATTGTTACTCACATCACGACTCACTGCTGACATATTTAAAATAAGTGCAATCTCTGGTAAATAAGCATTTTGGGAAAAAGAAGCAGAAGTATTTACCGCTTGTGCGCTTTTTGTGTTGAGTGTTTCCACCTGCATTTGTAGTTGTTGTACCTGTTCATTTAAACGCTCTAAATCTGCATCAGCAAATAAAGATGTAAAAGCAAACAGAGATAAACATAAAGTTTTTTTCATTGTAGTATCTCCAATTTTTATAATAATATTTGTTTCGTTTTTAAAATTAGGAGATAAAAGGAGGAGCTCTTACTTGAATATTACGCTGCGTTTGAGAACTGCATAAATGCGTAAGTGTGGTGATAATAGATTCAGAAGCAAGATGTACACTTGAGACATAAAGAGTTTCTACAGGAGTATCTGCATTGGCAATACTTGACTGCACCGTACATATCTGACAATCATTATGCTGTTTTAAATCATCATGATGATGAAAAACACCCATAAAAGTTGCGAGTATAAAAACAATGCTAAGATATTTTTTGAAAAATCTATTTATCATGAGGGAATTTTATCATAATATCTATGAAAAGAGGGCAAATCGCCCCCTCTAGTATATAAGTTTCAGCACTATTTAATGGAGATGGTTTTTGGTTTCGCACTTTTTGTTTTTTCTAATTCTATATTTAAGCGACCATCCTCAAATTTTGCACTTATCTTATCACTATCTACCGTATCTGGAAGTATAAACCTTCTTTCAAACTTACCAAATGAGCTCTCACAAACATAATAATCATCACGACTCAGCTCATTTTTGTAATGTCTCACAGCACTGACAACAAGAACACCATCTTCCACTCTTATGTCAATATCCTCTTTCTTAACGCCAGGGAGATCTACTTCCACATGAAAGCTACTGTCATCTTTTTTTGCAAGATTTGACAAAGGTAGATGTGACGCTACATTTTCTAGTGTTTCTTCAAGTTTTTCTACTACAGTGCTCGCACCTTTTTCGATTTCAGAACCAATATTTTTTACACTTTTAACAATATCCATCATAGCCTCCTTATTTAATCTCTACTTTTTTAACTTTATCTATTTTCGCACTCTCAAGTTTTGGTACAACGACCTCGAGTACACCATCTGCTGATTCAGCATGAATATTTTCAATATCTGCCTCTTCAGGTAAGCTAAATGAGCGAGAAAATTTCCCAAAACTACTCTCAGTTTTATAATAATTATCTTTTTTTATCTCTTTTTTCTCTTTACGCTCTCCAGAGATGACAAGTGTTCCATCGACAACCTCAATGGAAATATCCTCTTTTTTAACCCCTGGCAAATCCACTTCAATATGGTATGCATATTCACCTTCCCTTGTATTTACTGTAGGTATAAAATCATATTGTGCAGTAGTTGTTTGCACTCCCCCCATATTGTCCAGCATTGAGTTTAAGAGATCAAAACCTCTTCTAAAATCTTTCATTTGATTATTTGGATTGTATCTTGTTACTAACATCATAAACTCCTTTTTTTTATTTACGCTGTAATTATAAAAAAAAATTTGAACGAGAAATGTTACTTAGGTAGCAAAAGAAGAATATTTAGGGGATAAGTTATAAAAAATGGTGGTTTCGGAGAGATTCGAACTCTCGGTGGATTGCTCCACACATCCTTTCCAAGGATGCACCATCGGCCACTCGGACACGAAACCAAATTAAAAACAAAATTATACACCATAATCCTTATATGGGACTTCTATAAGCAAAAACTCAATCAAAGGTTACGTGTGGCACAAATCATTGGCGAGCTTGCAAGCTTCAGCATAAAGTCAAAACTGATACGCATAGATAAAACCTCCAAAGATGTCCCCACGCTTTTGTTGTGTGGCATAGGGAGAGTGTGACTGATAAAAAAATGTAAATTTACTGCGCAGATAATAAAGATCAACTCCTGCATAAAAAGCTGCGTTTAGAACTCTTTTACCTGTTTGATAGCCTTGCTTTTTCGCTTCATCTAAAATATAAGAATATGCCAACAGCTCTGTGCTTAGGCCTAAACTTAGCGAATAGCCTAAATTATGATGCTCATGATTGAGTTTTAAAAGAGAAGCTTCTTCTTTTAAATATGGATAATGAACATTAAAATTATGTATATAATTCTTTCCAACCCGAATAATAGTGCTTCCAAAAAGATCTGTTACAAAATTTCCAGCTTGAAACCCGAGATGATTAAACCAGTCCAAATCAAAACCATTTATATTTTTCTTTTGCCAACTAATTTCACCATACCTAAAAAGTAAATTCATTGTATAGTGTGTTGTGAGTTGCGTATCCCAGCCTTTTGATTTATGGTTGCCAATCATTTCATGAAAGTTGTTTTGCATGAATTTGGCGCCAGACTCTTCTCCCACTACACCACCCTCAACTCTAAACTCTGTAAAACTCTTCTTGTCCCATTCAAAAAGATATATATTCAATGCTAAATACCCGGCATATGGAACATCATCATACTGAGGAGTTTTTATGCTCGTATCTGATGGGGTAATGATAATCTGGCTCAAACTGATACCGGCACTATGTAGTTTAGCACTATTTAATGGTATAAAAGGGATTTTAGCAACACTGCTATATACAGCACGGCTAAATTTATTTGAGTCCTTGTTCTCTTTGTTTTCTACCGCATCATCTATCCAACTTGCACTAACTCCATTTGTAAAATGTTTATCTGTTCCGGCAAAAAAGTCATTATAAAACAAAAAGGAAAATTGATCTGCTTGGAGTGTAATGCTGAGAAAAAAGAGTAAAAATTTGTATTTCATACTTAAATTCTACTCTTTTTGTATATTTTGTGCAAGTAAGAATATTTGTTATATATATCTAATTGTATTATGTTACAATCCATATGACAGCGAAGAAAAGTAAGCTGATTGTTGAAGAAGCTTGAAGTTTATCTTAGTCAATTAATCATAGGTGAGATGAAAATGCAATATTATCCACACATATTAGCAGTATTGTTTTTTATATTTTTTGTGCTCTTGGGTATAAATCCTGTTGATAGAAGTGTCTGGATTATCGAAGTCATTCCAGTTGTGGCTGTCTATCTCTTTCTTCTTGCTACATACAAGAGATTTAGATTTAGTAATCTTTCCTATACTCTGATGGCTGTCTGGCTATTTTGGCATACCGTTGGCGGTCATTATACATTTGCAAATGTTCCTTTTGATTTTATAACAAACTTATTTGATTTTCAACGCAATAACTTCGATAGAGTTGGTCACCTTTCAGTTGGATTTTATGCTTATCCTATGGCCGAATTTCTAACAAGAAAAAAGTATGCAAATGCCATTCTAGCATCACTCTTTGGTCTCTTTTTTATCATGAGTATCGCTGCTGGATATGAGATAGTAGAGTGGGCATATGCTGTCATAGATGGTGGAAATACCGGCATAGAGTTTTTAGGTTCGCAGGGTGATATATGGGATGCTCAAAAAGATATGCTAGGGGATACGATAGGTGCTATAATGGCGTTAGTACTCTTTTGGTTTATTCGACCTGATACAAAAATTTTTCAATAAAATAGGAATTTAATAATGAAAAACAACATAGTTGCAATACTTGCCTTTATTGTTATTATCATAGCTGGGCTCAAGCTTGCTAGTGGTGTTGTTGTTCCATTGTTAATGGCAGTTTTTTTGTTTATTATCTTTAATCCACTCCTGATAAAATTACATAAATTTGGAGTGCCAAATGTCATTGCATCTCTCATTGTTTTTTTACTAATAGCCCTGCTCTTTCTTCTGCTCGGTACATTTTTAAATAACTTTAGTAATGAAATGATGCAAAATATCAGTACATATCAAGAAAAGTTTCGTCAAATCTCCCCACAAATCGCCCTTTATTTTCAAGAGCGTGGTGTTGACCTGCAGTGGGACAGCATCATGAGTTTCATAGAACCAGTGAAGGTCATAGGCTATATAAGTGTAATTTTTAAAAGTATGGGAAATATTCTTGTGAGTGTTCTTTTAACATTACTTTTAGTGATGTTTTTGCTACTAGAGAGAGCTTCCATCACTGAAAAAGCACTCTATTTTGCACAGACGCAGCAAAGAAAAGAGAAACTCACTCTTTTTATCAAAAATATCAATAGATATTTTGTAATCAAAACCTTTACATCATTACTAACAGGTTTATCGATATGGATAGTCTTAGAGTACTTCCATCTTCAATACGCACTCTTTTTTGGCGTTCTTGCATTTTTACTCAACTTCATCCCTAGTATAGGTTCTATACTTGCTGCGTTTCCTGCTCTTTTTGTTGCAATATTACAATTAGATATCATAGATGCAAGCATCATTGCACTTTTTTATCTCCTCATCAATAATCTCATTAGTAATTTTCTTGAACCAAGGATTATGGGAGAAGATTTGGGACTCTCAACTTTTATTGTTTTTTTATCTATGGTTGTATGGGGCTGGATTTTTGGTCCTATTGGTATGTTTCTAGCAGTTCCATTGACTATCACTATAAAAATAATCACACAAGACTCCAAAGAGTATAGTTGGATTTCCCTTATCTTGCAAAATAAGTAAGAGACCATAAATAGTTTCCAAGTCAATTATTTATGGTCTCTTACTTAAGATACGAACTTAAAAGTCTGTAACTCTGTGTCATAAACTACATATGAAGCGTAGGGAACGTCCAAACTAAAGGCATCTACAAGCGATAACTCTTGGACTATACCCATCAAAACCCGAATAACACCCGCATGTGTCACAACTAAAACATTCACTGCGTTTAGCCTTGGCAAATACTCTAAAAAGAACGTTCTCACTCTTTGGATGTACTCTGCATAAGGCTCTCCATCAAGAGCATCTATCCACTGTTCAAACTCTTGGTACTCTATCTCTCCCTCGGCGATGATCTCATCAAAACTCATCCCTTCATGTTTTCCCCATGATTTTTCTCTAAGTTTTTGTGTATAGATTGCTTGTGAGACTTGAGCAAAAGGTTGTAGTGTCTCTTTTGCACGCAGTAAATCTGAACAAAACACAGCATCAAAGAGCTGCGTTTGAAAATGCTTTGCAAGTGTTTTTGCCTGCTCTTGCCCTTTTTTTGAAAGCCCAATATCTATGTGCCCGTTGTATCTTTTGTGATACGCTTCTTCAACTTCCGTATGACGAACAAGTGTTATCTTCACACCAAACCTACAATGACACAGTTAAGCAAGATAAGCTCTATAAGCTCGATAGAAAATCCATAAATATCTCCAGTAAAACCACCATATCTTTTTATAAAAAACTGTTTGATAACAAACATACAGACAAAGGCAATAAGGAGTAAAAACCATGATTGGAACAGCATAACAAACACTAACGAATAAGCAAACGCAGTAAAAAGTTGTGTTTTTGTAAACTCCTCTTTTGCTAGCGTACTCATCCCATTTGGTGAGACATAAGGATAAAGATAGATATCAAACACAACAACCAAACGTGATAAGAGTAAAATAATAGGCAAAAGATAAAAAGCGTCAAACGCAGCTAAAGAAGAGGCTTTAAGGAGTAAAAAAACACCGCCAAAAGTCATGCCCATGCCACCATTATGAGGATCTTTCATCACTTCTAAAGCACGTGATTTGTCTACAAAAAGACCATCAACCGTATCACTTAAACCATCTAAATGTAATGCACCTGTAAGTAAAACCCACAAAGCAAAGATAATAACACCAAGATGAAATGCAGGGAAATATAGCAGGCTTAAAAGGTAAACGCAGTAAAGTACGCCACCTAAGAAAAAACCAACAAGCGGATAAAACATCACGGCATAACCATTGATACCCTTATAAAAATCATGGACTTTAAAAAAAGGTAAGATACTCAGCATCGAAACAGCTAGTGCGAAACCTTTAAATATTTTACTCATTTGATTTTTGTACTCATACCAGCTATAACATGATAAACCTCATCACATTGACTTGCTACAAATTGTGACAATCTTCCGCTAATATCTACAAACTCTCTTGCTAGTTTATTTTCAGGAATGATGCCACAACCTACATCATTAAGGACAAAAACGATGTCTTGTTCAAGCTGCAAAACAGAAGCAAGTTCAGCTTCCATTTCATCAAAACTCTTTTCATAGTAGAGCATATTGTTTATCCACATACTCAAACACTCCACAAGAACAGCACCTTTTTGTAAGGCTATTTTTTCTTTGAGATACAGCGCTTCTTCTACTGTTATAAAGTTTTCTTCCCGCATCTTTTTATGTGCATCGATCTTCTGGGCCATCTCTTCATCTATAAACTCTGTTGTTGCAAGATAGACTGGTTTTGTTTGTGAGATACTGCGTATATATGCTTCGGCCAAGCGAGACTTTCCACTCTTTATGCCACCTATAAATAATGTTTTCATTTTTTGATTATATCCATTTTAATATTATTTCGATATTATAATAAAAAACAATAAGGATGTGTGTGATGTTAAGTATTTCTACCTTTTTACAACTGCTAAAAGAGTCTTTTCGTGACCTTTTACCAATCGTTCTTGTCATTATGTTCTTCCAGCTTGCTATCATACAAACCGTTCCACCAAATTGGCTTAGTACTGCCATCGGTTTAGCCATCGTTGGTGTCGGATTAGCTGTGTTTTTACTTGGTCTTGAGGTTGGGATTTTCCCTGTTGGAGAGGGATTGGCAAGTGAGTTTGCTCACAAAGGCTCGACCTTTTGGATTCTTATATTTGGCTTTATGATAGGCTTTGGTACCACCATCGCTGAGCCTGCGCTTATCGTCATTGCCGATAAAGCAGCTGCTATTAGTGCGGGTCGCATTGATGCCACAATCCTGAGAAGTGTTGTTGCATTTAGTGTTGGCTTTGCCATTGTTTTGGGTGTTTGGCGTATCATCAAAGGGCATCCCATCCACTACTACATCATCACAGGATATGTACTAGTTGTCTCAGCTACTGCGTTTGCACCGCGTGAAATTGTAGGACTGGCTTATGATCTTGGTGGTGTGACAACCTCTACCGTCACCGTTCCTCTTGTAGCGGCTTTAGGCATTGGGCTTGCATCCACCATCAAAGGAAGAAACCCTGTCCTCGATGGTTTTGGGCTGATTGCTTTTGCTTCACTGACCCCTATGATATTTGTTCAGTTTTACGGGATTGCTGTGTATCAACTTTTTGATGCTAGTAGCGCTACTGTACTTCCTCCTATTGTAGAGAAGATAGAAACTGTACACCTAGATTTTAGTTTTGTTGCTATCTTAGAAGGTTTAGCTGGCGTTGTCACAGATGTACTTCCTATCCTTGGCGTTATCTTCTTTTTTCAGTATGCAATTCTAAAAAAACCTATCGAGAATCTTAAAAATGTTCTTATTGGGTTTGGTCTTGTCATCTTAGGTCTTGATGCTTTTATCGTTGGTCTTGAGATGGGACTTTTCTCCGTTGGTGAGACAATGGCGTTTGAGCTCACACGCTATGACAACAACCTTATCATCTACTCATTTGGCTTTTTTATTGGTTTTTCTACAACTATGGCTGAACCAGCACTCACGGCTATCGCCAGAAAAGCAAAAGAGATAAGTGATGGCAAGATAAATGACTTTGTTTTACGTCTGTTTGTTGCTTTGGGCGTTGCTATTGGGATTGCCCTTGGTTCTTACAGAATTGTCTCAGGTGGTGAGATAGTGTACTACATCATTGCTGGGTATCTTTTTGTTATTGTATTGACATTTTTAGCACCAAAGTACATTATTCCCATCGCTTATGACAGTGGTGGGGTTACTACTTCAACCGTTACAGTCCCTCTCGTAGCGGCACTTGGGCTTGGTCTTGCGACAAATATTGAGGGGCGTGACCCACTTATAGATGGTTTTGGTCTTATCGCTTTTGCTTCTTTATTTCCTATGCTGACCGTTATGCTTTATGGCGTCATCACAGAAAAAATAGGAGTAAAAGGAGAGAAGGAAAAAGAAGAAATCCATCTTGATGAACTCCGTCATGCACTTGAAGATGCAAACAACATGGAACTCTCAACCGTAAATGTAGAGGGCACAAACTCACGTCACTCTTACCTTATGAGCTTTTCTGCTGTGCATGTCATAGTCCCAAAAGACAAACAAGAAGAGGCATTTAAAGCTGCGCGTGAAGCAGGAGTAAGAGGGGTAACTATCATGAGTGCTCACGGAATGGGATTAGAGCATATGGAGAACTTTTACAACCGTCTCAATGCAGAGGATACGGACGCAAATTTAATGTTTATCACACAAACAAAAAATGTGGACAAAATTATCAGAACAATTATCGACAAACTCGATATCACTGGAGAGGGTCGCGGGCTTACTTTTGCCTATCCAGTTTCGCACATAAAAGGATTACGATTAAAACTCGATGATTTATAAAAGGGGAATTACTATTTTTTCTTCTTTCTAAATCTCTTTTTAAACTTATCAATTTTATTCATTTCATACTCTTCAAGAGAAATATCTATATTTTCAATCTCTTCTCCTATCTTAACACTTAACATCTCAGACTTTCGCATCGCTAAAATTTGAGATGAGAAGATGCTTCTATGCCCTGAAATCAAAAAACTAATAACTGCTGCTAAAGCTGCATAATGTGCGATGTCTATTCCAAAAAGCTCAACTGCCATAATCGTAGACGCTATAGGCGTGTTTGTAGTAGCTGAGACGACACTCACAAAGCCAAGAGCGGCAAAAAGTGTTATATGTTCTGGAGAGACAATAGAGCCAAAAAAATGCCCACTTGTTGCACCAATGTAAAAAATAGGAGTAATAATGCCTCCACTTCCACCTGAAGCCAAAGAGAGTGATGTAAATACAGTTTTAAGTATAAAAGTATACCAATGAATATCTTCTCCCATTAATGGATTTGGGTTAAGTGCATTTGCAATGGTATCTAAGCCAAGACCAATGTATTGTTCACCAAAAACAAGCGTTAAAACAACAATAATACTTCCACCCACAAAAGCTTTAAGGTAAATATTAAATTTAAGTTTTTTCACATAACTATGAGAGTGAGATACAGAAGTAATGACAAAATCAGATATAAAACCAAAAAATAATCCAGCGAGAACCACCTTCATAATAAGCTCTAAATCAAGTGAAACATCTTGAAAAAAATGAAGATCATAGTAGGTGTATTCTATTCCTAAAAATTGTGCAGTAGTAAACGCAGCAAAACCAGCGATAAAAGAAGGCAGTAAAACATCATACATTATTACACCAACGATAAGCACTTCAACACCAAAAATTGCACCCGCGATTGGTGTTCCAAAAACAGTTGCAAAACCTGCACTAATTCCACAGATGACAAGCTTTTTTCTGTCTTGTTTACGAAATTTTAATAGTGTTGAAACAAAAGATGCCATCCCAGCACCTATCTGTGCTCCTGGACCTTCTTTCCCCACTGAAGCACCAGCAAAAATACTTAAAACCGTTGTTACTAATTTAACAGGAATAACAGAAATATCTATTTTCCCATCTGATTTATGTATAGCTGAAATAACTTTCTCTGTTCCGTGTCCTTCAGCTGTAGGTGCAAATATTTTCACCAGCCACACAGTTAATACAAGAGCAAAAGGAAGGAGATAATAATAATTAAAAGGTAATAAAGCGCGTGAATTTTCACTATATGCAAGAATATTTAAAAAACCTGTTACAGTAGCACCAACAAGTATCCCCACCATCGAAGATAAAAATACCCATTTTGCAACACTAAAGAAAATAGCTGTTTGCTCAGTAAAATGCTTTTGTATCATAGTGCTTCTTTTAAAAGTAGTTTACCTAATTATATCACTGTAATCATATTTTGCGGTATCAATATAAAGCTTTGAACCAACCATAACCACTCTGTCATCTTCTTTTGCGATTTTTTTAAAACGGGCTTTTATTTTTTTTATTTTTTTTTCTGAAAAATCTTGTTTTTTAAGATATTTATTTAATGATATAGACTCACTTACTGCCTCTTCTTCAACAGCTAAAGGTGCTAGCTCTATCTCAGCTTCAAGCATCTCTTCTTCAGCTTGCACAGGAGCGTCAAGCATAAATTTTGAAGCAATACTACTCAAAATATTTTTCAGCTGTTCATCTTTTTCTTTGTAAATTCGCTCGATCTTTTCACGTTCTTCAATGAGCATCAGCTCCTTTTGATCTCGCAGACTACGCGTTTCATCCTCTAATACATCAACTCGAGATTGCAGTTTTGCATTTTGTTCTTCAAGGAGCTTATAATATCTATCATTATTTACAGTAGTACGTCTGGCTTGTACCGTTTTTTTTACTGCAGGTTTTACTCGTGCATCATCAAGAATAACCATTTTTATTCCATTCTCAACAACACTTTGCAATGAACCACGTCTGACACGGTTGTGTATTGCTTCTTTGGAAACTCCAAAATATTCTGCTGCATCAGCTATGTTTAGCTTTTTCATCTACTATCCCTTATCTCATATTTTCAAATACTAAAGGAGCTTCCCATTCACCCTCACGAACCATCTTCATAACTTTTTGTAAGTCATCAAGCTTTGTGCCCTTAACACGGATAGAGTCCCCCTCTATCTGCGCATTTACTTTGAGCTTCATTTTTTTAATATCAGCTGTAATTTTCTTAGCCTCTTTTGATTCAATATAATCCACTATCTTAAAAGTCGCTTTTCTAGTTCCCCCACTTGCATCCTCAACACGCAACTCATCAAGAACTTTTGAAGATAAGTTTTGTTTTAAAAGTTTTGCAACCACAATATCTTTGAGTGCGTCAAGCTTGTTATCTGATGAAGCGACAAGCACTAAAACTTTATCTTTTTCTTTTAGATTTACTTCATACGTTGTTCCCTTAAAGTCATAACGATTTGCCACTTCTCTATCTACAAGATTTATAGCATTTTTCAAGTTTTGCATATCTATTTTTGCTGTAATATCAAATGAGTGTTCTTTTGCCATTGCACTAACCTTTTTTTTATTTTATAAGCTAAATTATAACATAGTTTGTTAGTTAGTTCTCAATTTTCCTTCTTAATACACGGTAAATCAAAACTCGAGTCATTCTCAGCTTGACTGGGAATCTAGCTTATAACTTCATACAAACTAGACCCTGAATCAAGTTCAGGGTGACTTTAGCTTTGAAGTTATCTTAGTTTTGATTTACCGTATTCTTAATACAAGTCATTAAATATTAAAGGAAAAGATGTTAGTATCCAAAAAAAAATATAAGAAGGTAACTTTTGTTAGTAATAGATGAAACAGACACCCGTCTCAACAAACGTGAGCGCTATAAAGCAAGGCTCAAGCCCTATGATTATTTTATCAAAGAGTTTGAGACCATAGATTTTGAGAGTCTTGGCGAGGGTGATAGATATTATCTACAAGATTTTGGAATTTTTAATACTGATTTTTTAGAAGATGAATTTACTATTCGTGTACGTCTAGCGGGGGGGAGGATAAGTACAAAACAGTTTGAGTTTTTAGCTGATATAGTAAATAAATATGACTTAAGCCTTGTGATAACTGCACGTGCAGGCTTTCAGCTCCATGATGTAGAGGCTGAAGATGTCCATGAGATATTTAAACAACTCAATGACAATCAACTACTAACGTGGCAGAGTTTTGGGGACAATATACGCAACATAGTAACAGATGTCTATGATGGAGCAAACAAATATGCACAGATGGAAGTCTACCCTCTAATAAAGCAAATGCAAGATTACATCATCAAAAATCCAAAATATGTCGGTATGTTACCTCGTCGTGTTAGTATCGGCATCTCAGCAAACGCAGCAAATGTGAGTTCTTTTTTTGCTAACGATCTCTACTTTGCTCTTGCCCAAAAAAATGACAATTATGGCTTCAATGTCTATATGGGAGGAAAGAACACCGAAGTTGCTAAAAGTGCAAACATCTTTTTACGATACGAAGATGTTTTTGACTTCTTTAAAGCCTTTGTAGAAACATTTTACACCCATGGTTCAAGATTTTCCCGTTCAAAAACACGTCTTTTTTATATGATAGAAGCAATGGGACTTGAAAAACTCAAAGAGCTTATAGAAGCTACATATAACAGAAAATTTGAGAGCGAAGGTGTTTTAAAACTAGAGCATACTGCGTTTGAGGAGTTTGAAGAACTCCGTGATGGGAAGTTTGCATTTTGTTATCAAACAGACTTTGCACGTTTAAGTCCAAAAGAGATGCAAGAGATAAGTAACTACGCAAACGAGCATCAAGCAGAGATTCGCTTAGGGATTGATCAAAACATCTACATACTCGGACTGAGCGAAAAAGTCGCACCACTGCAATCTCCTGCTCTGAGTGCAACTATTGTCGCTTGTGCTGGTAATCTCTGTCCTTATGCTGTTTGGAGTATAAAAGATGAAGCAGCCCAGTATCTTCCTCTTGAAATGATTTACAGACATAAAATCAAAGTTGGGTTTTCAGGCTGTGCAAAAGGCTGTGGTCGCCATAGACATACAGATATAGGGCTCATTGGACTCAAAACAAATAACTTTGGTGATACAGATGGAGGGGCAAGAATTTTCATCGGAGCAGAGCATAACACTGGACAAAATACAGCGCGTCAACTCTTTTCTATGGTTCCTTTTGTACATTTAAAAGAGGTTATAACACTTGTTGTTATACTTTTTGAAAAAAGTAACTACCAAAATTTTCAACTCTATGCACATCATATTCTTAACAATTACTCAGAAGACTTTCTCTCACTCTGGCATCTTCTCAATCTAAAAACAAAACAAAGCTTGAGCTTACCAAAACAGATGCAGACTTTAGAGCATGAAGCAGAACAAATACTACTATCACAACATTTTGCTAACTTTGAATTAGTAGAAGATGACTCTAAAAAGACCATCAGTGCTTTGGCAAAAGAGTTATGGACAGTAGCAGGAAAAGATCCACATTATAAACCACCTATTAAGAGGACAAATATAAGATAAACTTACTTTGAGGAACGATGAAAACATCAGGTGCTTTCATCGGTTTGATATTTAAAATGTCGGACTTCCATCAAAGCCAAAGCCACCACCGAAACTTTGTGCAAAACTTGGGTCACTATAACCTGCCATCGTTGAGCGCATTCGAAGTTTTTCTATGTCAGCTTTTGAAGAAATATCTTGCGGACAAACGACTGTACACTCGTTACACAAAGTACAATCCCACACGCCGTTTGTTTGAATGGTATCAATCTTTGTTTTCTGGTCTAATTCTCGTTTATCACTCACGTATTTCCACACACGAGTAAGAGCAAATGGCCCTAAAAATTCACCATTGACAGCATACACTGGACAAGCAGAATAACATGACCCACACAAGATACAATCGCTCTGCAGTTCATTGATTTTTTCATCTTCATGACTAAGAGCTGCTTCTTTGTTGTACTCTTGTAGCCATGCTTTTGCTCTTGCATTTGTTTCTAAAGCCTTGTCCATATTTACAACTAAATCTCTTATGACTTCTACATTTTTAAGTGGCTCTACAACATCACCATCTTGAACTTTATATGAACACGCCAGTACCTCTTTTTCATTCACTCGAACAGAACAACTTCCACAAACACTACTACGACAACTGCTACTATAAGTCAGTGAGTTATCCTGTGTTTGTTTTATCTCGTTGAGCACTTCAAGTAAAGTATTCTCTTGCATATCTACATCATACTCTATAAAGTCATACTCTCTTTTTATCTTAATTTTCATCTTTTACTCCGCTTGTACATAGTGAGCGCCACAGCTCTCTTTTCGCTCTAGTGCCGAATCCACAACTACTTCACAAATATCAAGCATATTTCTAAACTCTAAAAACTCTACAAGATTAGTATTGTAAACTTTAGAAGTGTCACGCACGCCCATCAGTGGCAGCTCTTCTTTGAGCTTAGATATGACATCTTTTGCTTCTTTCATTTGTGAGGGCGTTCTTATAATCCCAACATTTTTGTAAAAAAGCTCTCCCACCTCACTGCGTTTAGAATAAAAATCTATCTCATTTTTACACTCTTTGAGCATATCTAAAAAGTTATCTTCTTTTCTACAATCAAATTCACTTTTGCTTTTATCATCACAAAAAGTAAAGTTTGCCGCAGCCTTTCCAGCTTCTCGACCAAAAACAATAATCTCTAAAAGTGAGTTACCACCCAAACGATTTGCACCATGCACTTTATGGTTAGCACATTCTCCACAAGCAAACAAACCACTGACACTTGTTTGTGATTTGTTATCAACTTCAATGCCACCCATCGTGTAGTGTGCCACGGCTTTAATAGGTATCAAATCAAAAGCAGGATCAACATTCTCGTAGAGTTTTGCTAGCTTACGCTCTTGTGGAAGATTTTCATCTATAAAGGTTTCGCCAAGATGCCTTATATCTAAAAATATCTCTTCACCTTTGAGCATTTGCTCGTTGATGGCTCGACTAACTTCATCACGAGGAGCAAGTTCATTTGTAAAGCGTTCGCCCTTAGAATTTACCAGATAACCACCCTCACCCCTTGCACTCTCACTCACAAGAATAGAAGAATTTTTCAAACCCGTTGGATGAAACTGTACAAACTCCATACCTAAAAGCTTAGCACCAGCTCTTAGGGCCACCGCAATTCCATCCCCAGTAGATGCTGTTGAGTTTGTAGATTGTTTGTCATAAATACGTGAATATCCACCACTTGCTAAGATAACACTTTTTGCGAAATGATGCTCAAGCTCGCCCGTACGTATGTTTAAAATCAAAGCCCCACAAATACTACCATCTTCTTTTTTCAATAAATCTACAAGATATCTATCACTTAAAATTTCCACTTCTTTACTTAAACATTTATCATATAAAGTATGTAAGATTTTGAGTCCTGTATAATCCTGTGCATAACAAGCACGTGGCGCAGATGCCCCACCCAAAGTTCTTTGTGCTATTTTCCCATCTTGTGTTCTAGAAAAACAAACACCTATGCTATCAAGCCACTTTACTGCGTTTGGAGCTTCAGAACACATATAACGTACAGCTTCTTCATTTGCTTCGCCATGTGCAGATTTGAGTGTGTTTTGTATATGGGCTTCAATGCTATCATCACTTACATTACCCAATGCTGCATTCATACCACCCTGCGCCATACAGGTTTGAGAACGTGTCGGATACTCTTTTGTGAGGACACGAACATTGACACCAGCCTCTTTGGCTGCAAGTGCTGCGGTGAGACCTGCACCACCTGCCCCGATTATCAATACATCTGTTTTCATATAATTTCAACCCCTTGTTCTTAAAATAAAGCAATGACGTAATACCGTAAAATTCGTAAACTTCCTGCTATTATAACAAACCAAACAAATTTTAGTCTAAGAAGTCCTGCCACAATTGTTAAAGGATCTCCTATCACGGGCAACCAAGAAAGTAAAAGTGCAAAATATCCATATTTGTGTCCAAATAAAAATATCTTTCTGCCTGTACGCGATTGAAAAAGTTTTCTTTTTGTTGCTTCGTACAAAAAATAACCCAGATAATAGTTAAAAATAATAGCAAGAATATTACCAAATGAAGCACAAACAATTGCATTGAATGGGGACATGCCATTTTTTAGCGCTGCGATAAATGCAAGCTCTGAAGAGAAAGGAAGAATTGTTGCGGCTAAAAAAGCCCAAACAAAAAGGAGTAGTTCAGCCACAACGGCTAAAAGCTACTCTTGATATTTTCACAGACACTCTGTATAAGCTTTTGTCTCGCCTCTAGTGAAGTCCATGCTATGTGGGGTGTGAGATAGAGTCTCTCTTTATTTTTCACCGTCAACAAAGGGCTGTTTTGGCTCAGTGGTTCTTTACTAAAAACATCCAATCCAAAACTGATATCTTTTTCATCAACGAGTTTAGACACAGCATCTTCATTAATAATGCCACCACGTCCAAGATTTAAAACAACAGCGCCATCTTTACACATTGCTAGTGCTTCATAATCTAGAAGATTTGTTGTTTTATCATTTAAAGGCGCATGAATTGTGATGATATCGCACTCTTGTAACATCGCAGGCAGCGCTGTTCTTTGAAAATATTCATTACGGTTGACACCACTCGTTGAATAATAACAAACATCTGCGCCAAAAGCTTTAGCAACATTTGCGACACCACGACCTATCTCACCCAAGCCAATGATACCCCATTTTTTACCTTTAATCTCAAAAAATGGATGGCTTACATCTGTAAAAACACCACTTTTTGAATAAGAACCACTCTGTGTTACTTCATCATAATAACGTGAGTGCCCGATAAGATAAAAAAGCATAGAAAAAGTGTGTTGTACAACAGAATCAGTTGAATATCCAGCGACATTTTTTACTTCTATACCTAACTCTTTAGCTGCGTTTAGATCAACATTATTTGTCCCCGTTGCAGCTACACAGATCAGCTTTAAATCTTTTGCATTTTGCATATGCTCTTTTGTGATAACAACCTTGTTTGTCACAATAACTACTGCGTTTAGAATACGTTCTTGCGTCTCTTTCACTGTTGTAGTTTGGTAGACACTCACATCTCCAAAATCTTTAAAGCAATCTAGCTTCGTTTCACCAAAAGTGATGGCATCTAATAAAACGATGTTCATAACTTAGGCATCTTTTATTTTTGTGATTAAAGTACGCGCTCTCTCAAGTGCCTTTTGTGCTGTATCAAAAACAAGAGCAACTGCTAAACGACGACCTTTATGTGCTTCTGGTTTTGAAAATACTCTTACAAAAGAGTTTTCACTAAAAAGACTCTCATCCACATCTACAACTGGAGCATAGTTATGCACTTCAGATTTAAACGCAGCAGATGCCCCATCACCATAAAATGTAAAACCTAAAGGAAGACCAAGAACCGCGCGTAAATGAAGTGCAAATTCACTTTGTGATTGTGTGATAAGCGTCACCATACCAGTATCATGTGGACGAGGAGAGACTTCTGAAAAGTACACTTCATCGCCTTTAACAAAAAGCTCAACACCAAAAAGCCCTTGACCACCAAGACCATCTGTAATGATTTTCGCTATCTCTTGTGCCTTTTTCTTTGCGATTTCACTCATTTGCATTGGTTGCCATGAAAATACATAATCCCCATCACGTTGCTCATGCCCGATAGGTTCACAAAATACTGTTTCTTTACCATTACGTGCAGTAAGCATAGTAATCTCATAATCAAAATCAACAAAAGCCTCAACAATTAACTCACTCGCATCACCACGTGCTTCTTTTGCCATCTCCCAAGAATTTGGAATATCACTCTCTTGTTTTGCTACAGATTGACCATGCCCAGATGAAGACATCACAGGTTTTATAACACAAGGAAAGCCTAACTCTTTTGCAGCGCTTAGCATTCCTTCCTCTGTAGTTACAAACTTATAAGGTCCAGTTTTAAGTCCTAACTCTTCTGCTGCAAAAGTACGAATGTTTTTTCTGTTCATTGTTTTAGAAACAGCCTCTGCATTTGGGATAACGTTATATCCCTCTTTTTCTGCTTCAAAAAGAGCATCTATAGAGATAGCTTCAATCTCAGGTAAAATATAATCAGGTTTTTCACGACGAATAATCTCTAAAATCGCATCTTTATCTTGCATATTTACAACATATGCACGATGGGCTACATGATGCGCTGGAGCATTTTCATATCTGTCAACTGCGATAGTTTCAAGTCCTAAACGTTGCGCTTCGATGATGACTTCTTTTCCTAGTTCGCCAGAACCAAGTAACATGATTTTTTTTGAGTTTGATTTAAGAGGTGCAGAGAATTGCATAAGAATAATTCCTTCAATTTATATTGAAGAAATTATAGCAAAATAGAGTTAAATTACTGTTTTAACCCTATAAGCGTTTGAAGAAGCTGATCTGAAGTGGTAATAGTTTTACCATTTGCTTGATAACCCCTTTGGATGATGATGAGTTGTGTCAAGGCACGAGAGAGGTCAACATTTGAAGCTTCTAGTGCAGATGACTGGATAAATCCACGTCCTGAAGTAGCCGCAGTTCCAATGATAGGATCCCCTGAGTTGGCAGTTTGTACATAAACATTTCCACCTTCAGTAGAGAGTCCTTCGTTGTTTGTAAATTTTGCCATTGCAATTTGAGCCAAACCAAACGAGCGACCATTAGAGAATGAACCAACTAAAGTACCTGATTGATCAATCCTAATACCAACCAAATCTCCACCCGTAAAACCATCCTGAGAGATTCCAGAAGTTGATGATTTAGCATCAAAACTTGTCATACCATCAAAAGCGTTGGCCGTACCAAAACTAAGATTTACTTGTTGATCGGGTGCAGAACCATTGTTCGCAGAAAATGAAACATTTGGTGGATTATAAGTCGCTAAAGAACCATCGTTGTTAAATCGGATAGAACCAAGTTTCTCATTTTCAGGTGCGATTGTATCAATGGTTGCTGGAGAAGGTACAGATACCTTCATATCCCAAGTACTTCCTGTTGTAACATCAAGTGCAGTTTTTCTAAACTCCATTCTCAAAGTATGTTTTGAGCCTAAAGAGTCAAATATATCAATTGAACTTGAGTGCGTAGCCGCATTAAAACTTTGAGAATATGCTTTGCCTGTACTTCCTGCAGGAAGTACAGAGTTCAGTGCTTCTAAGCCTCTTGTAAAACGTGTATTTTCTTGTATTGGGGCACCACCACTGTCAGTAGTTAAAGCTGTAATTTTGAGATTCACAGTATATTCATCATTTGTTGCCAACGCTGCGTTTGGATTTTGAATTAAGAATTTTCCTTGCTCATCCACTTCAACTGAAATACTGTTATCGAATTGTCCATCATTATTTGCATTATAGTTACGTGCTTCGGTCTCAAGTGCATATCGCAAGTCTGCCATTGTTTTAAAAGTTTTATCTTCTCCTGCTATTGTATCACCTGTAGCAGCACTGTCGTATTGGTATCTGTATGCTGTTTTATCACTACCTGTTGTTAGTCCACTTCCTGTATCACCTGCATTTACAGTTAGATTAATATTATGCGAAGCAGCTGCATTTCCATTATCATTTGTCAAACTTATAGAAGCATTATTGTTAGCATCCACATTTACTGTCGCTTTTACACCTGTTACAGCACTTTGTTGATTAATCTTGGTTGCAAATGTTTGTGCATTTTGAATACTAGTTTGTGCAGGTGTTGTTGTTGGTGATGTTGCTGTGATATTAAGAGGAGAACCATCATCTAAAGTAAATGTTATATCCATAGATACCCCATTACCTGCACCCACAGTACCACCATCAAGCGTAGACTCTCTAAAAGAAGCCCAAACACCCTGCCCATTTTGCATTGCAAGAGCTTCTCCTGTTTCACCAAACATTACTCCAATATCCCCAGAAGCAACAGTACGGTCATTCTCATCTGTTGCATCAGTTTTTGAAGATAAGTTTACATTTGTTGCAGGGTTTGTCGGGATAGATGAAGCTACTTTGTAAGCAGGAGAAAAACTATCAACTAAAGGTCCTGAGTTAAGATTTGCTTTAAGGACAACCTCTTTTGTTGCTTGTGCTGGTGTTGTAAGACCCGGTGCAATGTTGATGTTTGTGATAGGAGCAGTTGAATCAACTTTTCCAGTAGTAGTATCTCGTAACCAGCCTTGTGCAATAAAGCCGTTATTATCCACAAAATTTCCACCTGCATCAAATTTAAAATCTCCTGCACGTGTGTACTTATAAGTATTTCCACCATCTGGAGAGATGATAAAAAACCCATCACCTTGAATAGCAACATCCGTATTTTTATCAGAATTTTGTACAGAACCCTGAGAAAAAATTCTTGTCATTGAACTAACGGTTGAGCCAAGACCAACTTGTACAGGATTTTTTCCACCTAATGCACCTTGTGGGGCTGTCGCTATAGATTTTGTCTGCGCTAAAAGGTCTGAAAAGTTTGCACGAGAGTATTTAAAACCTACCGTATTTACGTTGGCAATATTGTTTGATTCTACATCCATCGCTACTTGATGAGACTGCAGTCCAGAAACTCCAGAATAAAGTGATTTTAACATCGTATTGTCCTTTTCTATATATATGTTTATATAAAAAGCATTTAATGTTCCAAGTTTAAAAACTTAAAAATTTAGGCACCCATTTGTAATGCTTTTTGCATCATTTGATCAGCTGTTGTGATTGACTTAGAGTTTGCATCATAGGCACGTTGCAAAATGATAAGCTCTGTGAGACCATATTCCATCGATACATTTGAGCCTTCAAGTTTGAAGTTTGTAATATCAGAACCTATGACATTTTCGCCCGTAGCATTTGTCGAAAAATAGGCAAACCCACTGTTAGAACTCTCTTGAAACCTACTTCCATTAAGTCTTTCCAGCCCTTGATCATTGATGAAATGAAAAACTGCGACTTTTCCTACACTGCTTTGCTTTCCATTTGTGAAAGTTGCTATCACTTCACCGTTTTTATTGATATCATAGCCACGTAAATCACCACCAATTGTCCCATCAGCTACACTTGAGCCAGAAATAGGAAGATTTGATATAGAGACAACACCACTAAATGCTGTTCCTAAGTCAATACTGACTTGAGCTCCATTATTGTTAATCGTTGTCAGGGTTGATGAAGTAAGAGCACCAGATGAATCAAATGATACCGTGCCTGTTTGTGTGTCATATATAGTTTCACCATCAAGCGTTTGTGTTGTCGCTACAACATCCCACTGCGTTCCAGGAGGTGTTTGCACTGCTTTTTTTGTAAACTCAAGTCTTAACTCATTTTTATTACTTTGCGGATCAACTAAACCAGCGCTCATCGTACTCACAACATCTTCTACACCAAGATTACCACTAAAAGTTGCTGTAGATGAAGGTTCAGGTGGATAGGTAAGTGTTTTAGGAAAACGCAGTTTTTCTTGTGATCCAACACCGCCCAAAGGAACCTCAGCTAGCTGTGCAGTTAAAGTTGTACCTTGAATATTGTTTCCCATAGTTCCAAGTACATGAAAGCCATCTTGAGTCACTAAATCATCATTGGCATCAAAAGTAAAGTTCCCATCACGCGTATACATAGGTCTATCTTGCCCTTGGATACCAAACCAACCATCACCAAGAATTGCTAAGTCTGTACTTCTATCTGAGAGTATTGGTGCTCCATAGTCTTGCATCATCGGTGTGGCTTTGAGTGTTGTACCTACACCAACGCTACTATTAACACTACTAGCACTTATTCCTGCACTATTTGTATTTATCATATTTTCAAACATGGAGGAGAACTCATACCCTACGCCTCTATAGCCTATAGTATTAATATTTGCAAGATTGTCAGAGACAATGTCAATACCCGCAGAGTGTGTTTTAATACCTGAGATACCTGTATAAAATGCTTGTATCATTGTAAAACCTTTTAGTAAACTTCTTTAACATTCTCTAATGGAACATAATTTGAACCTAACTTCACAAGTGTACTTCCATTGTCAAATCTTACAGATTCTATAGGATACGCACCCATTCGCGTCGTTTTTGCTTCGCCTGTAGAATTGGTGTAACTTGCCGTTACATAATACAAACCACTCTCAGCAGATGTTCCATCACTTAGTGTTCCATCCCAGTCAAACTGATAAACTCCTGCACTATTTTCTTCAACAGGCATTGTGCTTACAACGTTGCCATCCCCATCTAAAATTTCTACCGTTCCTTCTGCAATAGCATCTGGGAAATAGACTTCAAAACTTGTAGTGCTCCCCTTATCATGCCCTATTGCATTACTTCCTAGGTCAGCTGTTTTTCCTATTGCTGCTATTGTTGAAAAATCATTAGATGCCGACAATGAAGCTGCTAGATCTGCTAAAGCTTTGTTTGTATTATCTGTTGCCTCTAAAGTTGCAAGCTGTGAAGTTTGTGTTAAAATCTGTTCAGTATCTGTTGGTTCTGTCGGATCTTGATATTGCAACTCTGTCAATAAAAGTTTCATAAAATCATCATTACTTAAACTTGTTTTATCTTTAACATCTTCTGTTGGCGTTGTATAATCACCATAAACTGAACTATCAAGTCCTACTGAATTTATTGCCATAATTTATCCTTTATGCATAATTGGGAACTATAATCTCTAAAGAGCTTATGATCTCTTCACTGTTTTCTTCATTCTCAAAATAGTTATAATTTTCTTGTGCTTCTTGTCTATGTTGCTGATTTTGCTGTTGTGAAGCTGAACCATCTTGACTTTGCGCGTTGTTACTAAAGTTCAAGGTAGCATTATTTATTCCATTGTTATTGAGCTGTACTTTCAAATCATTCGCATTTAAAGCTAAGGTGTTAATAGCTGCATTATTTGAACTAAGATTGACATGGAGATTTTTTCCACGCTGCACTATTGTCACATCAACCTCTCCGAGTTTTTGTGGATTGAGCTGAACTTTAATGCGTGTAAAAGGTGACTTATAATCTTCTATAGCATTTTTCACATCTGTAGAGAGATACTTCACCATCTGTTTTGCTTCATTAAGCTTGACTTCAAAACTATCTGCCTTTACTACATTAAGTCCATCTGTCTTTGACTGCGTTTGATTTTCTTGTGTTTCACTGTTTTGTAAAAGTGATTCTAAGTTCTTAGTTACTTCAGTTTTTGCCGATGGTGCTATAACCCGCGAGGTAGCAACGGAGAAATCCGCTGTTAGATTTGTATCTTGTTTTGCGACTTTATCTCCCCGAAGTAAAAGTTCTAAGGTATTTTTTGAATTTTGTTTAAGAACTTGAGGTTCAATATGCATTGCTTTAACGTTTACAATTTCTTGTGTTGTTATCTCTGTTTTGCTTTGCGCTTTAAAGAGTGGGGTAGTGATTTTTTGTTCTGTTTGTGATTTTTGTTCAGGCTTTACATCTGTTTTTACTTCTGTCTTGGACACAGTTTTTACTTCCGTTTTCACATCTTTTTCTACATCTTTAGCATTAGATTCGACTCTACTGCGTTTAGACATCTCTACTTTTGGTTCTACTTTTACAGATTTTTTTACATCAACTTTTACGTCAACTTCTTCATTGAGCTGTGTAAGCGTTTCTTTTTTTGCTTCTAGTTTCGATGGAGATTTATCTTGTACTTTATTTTCTGATATAGAAGGAATTTGGATTTGTTTTTTTACCTTTAAGGCTGGTATTTGTGATGTTTTAGATTGATTTTGCACCTCTTCGAGCGTAATTTTAGAGATATCAAGTCCAATTTTTTGAGCAACTTGGATAAGACCCTTCAATGTCTTTGGTAAAGATTGTATCTCTTGTTTATTTAAAGCTTCACTGTTAATGATTTTTGATTTTATATACTGTTTAGCTTCTTGTACAACTACTTTAAGCTCACTGGGTGTGATGTTTTGCGTTATTTTAGGATTTAACTCAAGTGCTAGTTCATCTTTTACATCAATAGACTCATTTTTCACAGGAGAAGCAAGAGAAGATGGTACCTCTTTTTTTGTACTTATTGTATCATCATTTAAAGAGAGTACAAGTGAACCATTTTGAATGACTTTTTCATCTTCTTGTTTTGTATTTATACCCTTAAGAAGCGCCGAAAAAGAGAGTGTAGTTTCTTTCTCTTCTTGTGGCGCAATACTTAAAGGAGATGAAACACTCGAAGATTCTTGTTTTGTATTGACTAAAACCATCGCTTTCTCCCTGCTCTTTCCCCACTAAAAGGGATTTTGAAAGAATATAGCACTTATTGTTCCAGAGTATTAAATGATTTTGCAATTATGACGATGTAGGAGTATGAAAAAAATATTATTTTTATTATTACCTCTAGCTCTTTTTGGTGAGCATATTTATGATACAAAAACGAGTGAAGCAAATAAAAAAGCGATGCAGAATCCTAAGATAAAATGTAGGTGGGTCTGCGATAAAAAAGTCTATACAGAGCAGAAGATTGCCGAGGCAATCTCCTTTTACAAAAACTCAAAATATTATACATTTACAAAACAGAAGTTTTAGGTGCTTAATTATACTGTTTAGCGAAGCGGTCAAGGCAGTGTAGGTCATTTTTGAAAAAAGTACTCACACTATCTTGCATAGTTGAAAAAAGTTCTTCAGCTGACTCACCGTCTGCTGGATAGGAGAGTAAAAAAGCATCTAAATATTTCTCAAAAAATTCATCAAACATTTTTTTCACTATCTCAGCGCCGTACTTATCCGTATATGGCAGCACAAAAAAGTAGTCAGATTCATGATTTACAATAGAGTCTGATGTACGTAAAATATCTAGCAAAGACGTATCAACAAGTTCTTGGTCAATCCCTGAAAAATCACAATATAAAAGAGTGAAACTCTCCGCACGGTTTTCATCTAAACGATCTGAAATCCCAATATTAAGCGCCATCAACTCCTTAAAGTTGTCAAAAGAAAAATGTATGCCTGCCATAAAAAACCTTTTTAAATATAATCTTTGATTAGTATAACAGAATATATATAATTGTAAAAAAAAATCTCTCATCCTATGGAACAATTATACAAGCTGTAACTTCTTGGAATTAAAAAGATGCTTTTATTAGCAGTTTAATCGTTTAAACTCACTAACTCCCCACTTTTAAGCTTTGCTATCTTACCGCGGAATTTTCGAATGTAAAAAGCTTTTTCTTCAAAACTTATATTTGAGGCGATATTTACTTTTTTAAGTTCACGCTCATAATACCTTGTCAAAAAAGTAATGAGTTCTGCGTTGAGAGCCTCTTCACTCTCAAGTGAACTGATACTATCATCTACCATGATTGCCATCACTTCTGATGACTCTTTATCTCCAGCTATTGCTCTTGCAAACTCATGTGAATGAAATTGCAATACATTTGGCTCAATGACATCTAAAATCTGCTCAATAAACTCAGGATGTTCAAGAACAGTTTTTATGAGTGTAAGCTCCCACATATCTCGATACGTGTTTTTCTGCATCAGTGGGGCATTTTTATCTACTGCGTTTGAGTGTGTATTTAGTTTTAAAAGTGAAGGAGAAACACCAAGTCCACCAAGCCGTGAAGCAAGATAAGTTTTATACTCTTCTTGTAAAATTGGGGAGAGTGTTTTTAAGTACGCTATACCCTCTTGCATACAAGCTTCTTTGGCTTTTGGGTCTTTGAGATTATACAGTACAAGTATCTCATCGAGTACAAATTCTATGAAAGGTTTTGCCTCGCGAAACATCCGACTCAGCTCTTCTACTCTGCCATCTTTAACCATGTCAGCTGGATCAAGTCCACCACCAAAAACAACCACTCCACCATTAAAACCAGAAGCACTGAGAATTTTTGAAGCTTTGAGTGCTGCTGCGCGTCCAGCTTTATCGCCATCATACGCCATGACAACACGAGGAGAACCTTTACGTAAAAGAGGAAGATGCTCATGGGTTAGTGCTGTTCCAAGCGTTGCTACAGCATTATCAAAACCTGCTTGATGTAACATAATAACATCAAGATAGCCCTCTGTTATGATGATTTCTTGTTTTTTATGAAGGGCTTGTTTTGCTAAATGATAGGCATATAAAAGACGAGACTTATTAAAAAATGCTGTCTCAGGAGAGTTCACATATTTTGCTTGATGTCCAGTAATAGTTCGCCCACCAAAACCAACAATACTGCCATTTGCCGAATGAATCGGAAAAGTAATACGTTCTATGAAACGTGCATAGGTTTGATTTCTCTCTTGATTGTAGCCGACTACACCCATATCCACAGCTTCTTTGATACTAAACTGCTGAGAACGAATATAATTGAGTGTTGCGTTTGAGTCAGGAGCGTAGCCTATACCAAACTTTTCAATACTACTCTCAAAAATCCCACGCTCTTTAATGTAGCTCATCGCAGTTTGATGACTTGTTAAAAGCGTTTGGTACCATTCATTGAGTTTATCCATAACTTGTGAGCGTGGTTTGTTATGTTTGTTATCTGTGTGTGTGAGTATGAAGTTATAAGAATCTGCCAGTTTCTCCAAAGCTTCTGGATAATTAAGCTTTTCATACTCCATAACAAACTTGACACTATCGCCACCAGCCCCACATCCAAAACAGTGATATATCTGTTTTTGTGGACTCACAACAAAAGAGGGAGATTTTTCATCATGAAATGGACAGGGTGCTTTGAAGTTTCCTCCTGCTTTTTTCAATTCTATATAAGAACCTACAACATCAACAATGTCAAGTCGAGCTTTTAAGGCTTCTATGGAATCTTGCGCAATCATAGGCGAATTATACTCATAACTCTATTAAAATTTCATATGCTATGAATCACAAAAAAACTAGGGTATGCGCCTATAATACATTTTACATAATTGACATCTATCTCAGCAGCTAAACTCATACTTGCTACTCCTCTTCAAAGAGTGGATTACCCTCTTTTTTATGCCATTTTACAATGTACTTCCATGCTTCCTCTGCATTATCTACAAAGGTAAAAATCTTCAAATCTTCTGGGGCAATCACACCCTCTTCTTGTAAAAAGTCAAAATTTATCGCTTTTTCCCAGTAGCTTTTTCCGACAAGCACAACCGGCATTTTATGTGTTTTTCCTGTTTGAATAAGGGTTAGCGTTTCAAAAAGCTCATCAAAGGTACCAAAACCTCCAGAATAAACAACAAGGGCTTTTGCCCGTCCTAAAAAATGCATCTTTCTTGTTGCAAAATAATGAAATTGAAAACAGAGTTCAGGTGAAATGTAAGGGTTTGGAAACTGTTCATGCGGTAGATGAATATTTAGACCTATACTCTTTGCACCAACATCATAAGATCCTCTGTTTGCTGCTTCCATGATTCCAGGACCACCACCGGTAATCAGGGTAACACGACAATCATCTACTCTTTTACCACTCTTTCCTACGAGTCTACCAAATGCACGTGCATCATCATAATAGATACTTTTACCAACCATACGTTCTGCGATGTAAAGCTCACGCAAAAGTGATCTATCTTCACTCTTTTTCTCTAAATCTTCTTGTACCGCTTTCAATCTTTTAAGTGCCGTTTGACGCTCAACAATACGAGCACTTCCAAAAACAACAATAGTATGCTCAATCCCAAGTTCATTCATCTTCAACTCAGCTTTGAGATAATCAAGCTCAAGACGAACAGAACGTGCTTCGGAGGATTCTAAAAAATCTTCATCTTTTATCGCCAATCGATAAGAGGGTGAATTTTTTATCTCTTGAATAAGT
The DNA here is from genome assembly GCF_026988655.1 of Sulfurimonas sp. Classification (GTDB taxonomy): domain Bacteria; phylum Campylobacterota; class Campylobacteria; order Campylobacterales; family Sulfurimonadaceae; genus Sulfurimonas. The sequence continues at coordinate 62,026 of NZ_JALSKT010000014.1, forward strand.
TCCAACGCTTTAGGGTCTTCCTCTTCAAGCTTTGGATGTTCCCAAGGGAGGGTAGTTTTTTGTGCTTTTTTCATCATTAACCTTTCAAATTAGATACTATTATTTAACTATAAAATAATTTATTACAGAGCTTCTACACTATAAATTCGACCATTTCTCTTGACGATACGTACTCGTTCACCATTAGAAAAATTCTTTCCTTTTGTAATGACTACAACTCTTCTTCCACTATCAAGAACTACACCCAATTCCAAAGCATTTGCTTTATTTATTTCATTTCCTACGTATGCACCACCCAATCCACCTACTAGAGTAGCTAGGGCATTTCCATTCCCTCTACCGACCATAGATCCAAGAACCACTCCGGAAATTGCACCGATAAATGTCCCATTACCATTATCTTTTACAACAACAGGCTTCATATATTCTATCGTTCCTATCTCGTAATTTAATTCATAATTAAGGGCATTCGCATCAACTTCAGTGACACCCCTCGACGCACATCCACTAAAATATAGAACCAATAACATAGATAAAAATATCTTCATAAACTCTCCTTTTTATTTATTTGATAATCACGACTGCAGCCAAACTTTAAACAGTTTGGCAAAGCTTTAGCATTTATAAAAGCTTCCATATTCTGTAAAGAAATTTGCATGATACGGATAAGGGCTTCTTGCGTATAATATGCCATATGTGGTGTATAAAGCAGGTTCTTTTGCCCAATATATTTTGTATCATGAATTACATCCAAACAAAAAATATTTTCCATCTTTTCATACAAGCTATCTTCAATAATTTCTCCACGAGCAACATTTACTATTATTGTCTCTTTTTTTATCTCTTTCATATTGCGTTCATTGAGTAAATTTTTAGTAGAACTAGTAAGAGGTAGTGCAATCATAAGAATGTCACTTTGACGTAAAACATCTTCTATATTTGATGAAAAATCAATCCCAAGTTCATCAACTATAAGTGTTCTTGTTCGTGAGTATGCCATAAGATGCATACCAAATCCCTTGCCAATCCTTGCCATTTGAGAGCCTATAGTACCAAGGCCTAAAATACCAAGACACTTTGAAAAAAGCTCCATACCTTTTAAATCATGATAAGTAAAATTGTTCTTTTTACTTCTTTGTAGAGCAACATTCGTCTTCCTTGTAGCATTTAAGAGAAGCGAAAATGCAAACTCGGCAACAGCGGGACCGCCATAACCCACTACATTAGAGGCAAGTATCTTACGTTGATAGAGCATCTCACATTTTATATGCTCATAACCCGTTGAACGTGTTTGCAAATAGCGTAAATTTGGTAGTTTCTCTAAAACCTCATCACTCACCTTCGAATGAATAAAAATAGAAACAGCATCATAATCATACTCTTTATCTAAAACTTCGTTGATAGTTTGAGAGAAGAAAAAAAGCTCTTGATTAGGTAAGTGCTCTTGAAAAAAAAGTTTCTCTTCTTGTTTTATCTCAAAAAATGCAATTTTCATAATAACCCCTTAGATGTGCAAGATTTTTTCTAGCTTCCCTATATTTTCTAGTGTTTTTAAAACACTATCAGGATTTAAACTCATAGAGTCAATACCAAGTCGTACAAGATACTCAGCCATTTCAGGATAATCAGAAGGCGCTTGCCCACAGATACCACTGTGACGAGCATTGCGTTTACATCCTTCTACTGCAAGGCGTATCATCTCTTTGACACCTTCATCCCGCTCGTCATAGTCAAAGGCAACGATTTCACTGTCACGATCAACTCCAAGCGTGAGTTGTGTAAGATCATTACTTCCGATGCTAAATCCATCAAATATTTTACTAAACTCATTAATAAGGATAACATTATTTGGTATTTCACACATTACATAAACTTCTAAACCATTCTCACTGCGTTTAAGTCCATATTTTGCCATTGTGTCTATGACTCGCCTGCCCTCATCAACTCTGCGACAAAAAGGAATCATCAAGATGACATTATCAAATCCCATTGCATCACGCACGCGCTTCATAGCTGCACACTCTAAGGCAAAACCCTCTTCATAGTTTGGATGCGCATACCTTGAAGCACCACGAAAGCCTATCATAGGGTTATCTTCTTGTAGTTCAAACGCAGCGCCACCAAGAAGTGTTGCATACTCATTTGATTTAAAGTCACTCATACGTACTACACATGGTTTTGGGTAGACTGAGGAAGCTATGGTTGCTACACCTTCAGAAAGAGTTTTAACAAAAAAGTCCTCCATAAAGTCATACGCCTGTGTCAGTTCTTCAAGTTTTGCTCTCGTCTCTTTATCAACACGTTCAGGATGTTTGAGTGCCATAGGGTGTGCTTTTATATATTCATTAATGATGAACTCCATTCTTGCCAAACCTATGCCATCCACAGGCAGTGAAGCAAGAGAAAAAGCAATATCAGGGTTTCCAAGATTCATCATTATTTTTGTTTTTGTTTTTGGGAGGTTGCTCAAGTCTGTTTTGATTATCTCAAAATCTAAAAGCCCCTCATACACATGCCCTTCTTCTCCCTCGGCACAACTCACCGTTACCGTATCAGCATCTTGAAGCACTTGCGTAGCATTATCACACCCTACAATAGCAGGGATTCCAAGCTCACGTGAAAGGATTGCTGCATGACAAGTTCTTCCACCTTTGTTTGTTATGATAGCCGAGGCAATTTTCATGATCGGTTCCCAATCAGGATTTGTTGTATCAGCAACAAGCACCTCTCCTTCTTTAAAAGTATTTAGCTCTTTTACACTCTCTATGTAACGTACCTTTCCTTGTCCTATTTTTGTACCAATTGCTTGACCAGTTACTAGAAGTTTTCCTGTTTCTTTTAAATGATAGATCTCAAGCACATTACCTTTTTTCTGAGATTCTACTGTCTCAGGACGTGCCTGTACCATATAGAGTTTACCATCTATGCCATCTTTTGCCCACTCCATATCCATAGGTTTGTCAAATCCAGCTTTTTGTGAGTAATGATTTTCAACTTTTATGGCATAATCAGCCAGTATCATGACCTCATCATCACTGATACAAAAGTGGCTCTGTTCTTCTTTTGTTGTCGGGATATTTTTTGTATATTCTACAACGATATTGTCAAGATTTATCGTATCTGTAAATATCATTTTTTTCTCTTTAGAACCTAAAGAGCGTTTTAAAACTGTTCTATACCCTTTGTTGAATGTTGGTTTATGAACGTAAAAACTATCTGGATTAATAGCGCCTTGCACGACATTTTCACCAAGTCCTAATGCTGCGTTTATAAAGACCACATCTTTAAAACCTGTCTCCGTATCAAGAGAAAACATAACCCCACTTGCACCTTTATCGCTACGAACCATTTTCATAACAACCACAGAGAGATAGACTTTTAGGTACTCAAAATTATTGTCATATTTATAGTGGATAGAACGGTCAGTAAAGTTTGAGGCTAAACATCTTCTATAAGCATCTAAGAGTTCATCTGCGTTTGAGATGTTAAGATAAGTATCATTTTGCCCGGCAAAAGAGGCTTCAGGAGAGTCTTCAGCTGTAGCGGAAGAGCGTACAGCCATGGAGAAGTTTTCGCCATACTCCTCTTTAAGTTTGGCATAGGCATTTAAAATATCTGCTTTTAAATCTTGAGGAATTTCACAATTATAAACAATCTCTCTACACTTTTTTCCTGCTTTTTGGAGTGCATCGACATCATTCACATCTAAGGTATCAAGCTCTTGATGCAACTTTTCCCAAGCACCATTTTTATCTAAGATATACCTATACGCAGTTGATGTAATCGCAAAACCATTAGGAACGCGTACACCTTCATTCGTTAGATTTTGATACATCTCTCCAAGAGAGGCATTTTTCCCGCCTACTTCGGCAACATCATCTATTCCTATTTCATTAAAGCATTTGATATTTGACATTGTTTACTCCAATATGTACATCTTATACAAATTATACTCCTTAAATCGTAAACCATACAACTTAATAACTTTAACTTATTTAATGATATTAATTATCATAATATATTACAAAGTAAATTTTGGCTTAATGAAAAATACTGGGGTCTGAATAATCATTTTTTCTTATAACTTACTAAATAATCATCGACCATCTTTAGCTTTAAACTTTTAGTAAATCCATTATGTATTTTCAATAGTTTTT